>JANLTF010000517.1:0-12302 GCA_031362825.1 Acidobacteriota bacterium
CTTTGCCGTTTGTGACGGTCGAACGATCGACAGGAAAGGTGGTCGGGTCGACGCGGTTTGGGAATATTGATGCGGCGAATCTGAGGGCGGAGATCGGTTGGACCTGGATCACGCCCACGTTTCAGCGGACGGCGGTGAACACTGAGGCGAAGCTGCTGATGCTCACCCATGCTTTTGAGACTTGGAAATGCATTCGCGTGGAGCTAAAGACCGACGCTTTGAACCAGCAGTCGCGAAACGCGATCCTGCGGCTTGGTGCCACGCAAGAAGGAATTTTCCGCAAACATATGACGACCGAGAGCGGACGGTTTCGCGATTCGGTTTATTTCAGTATCATTGATACAGAATGGCCAACGGTCAAAGATAATCTGGAGAAGAAGTTAACGTCACGATGAAAAGAATTTTGTTGTTTGGAATTGTATCGATCGCGATAACCGTTGCGGGCTGCTCGTCGGGGGCTTCGACGCCTTCGAATGGCTCGGCAAACACCGCAGGTTTGCCCGACGCGGGAAACAGCAGTATCCAACCGCAGACGGCGGCAACCGTTCCGGTCGGGCCTGAGGTCGCGACGCCCGATTCGATGCTCGCGACCAAGAAGAAAATGGTCGATACGAACCCTAACGCTCCGATACCCGAGCCGCAACGGAATCCCGGCCCCGAAAATTCAGAGATAGCGACGACGATGGACAAGCAGGGAAATTTTATCGAACTGCGATGGTTTAAGGGCGATCCGCTTATCGTAAAGGCCGAAAGGACGATATTCGGCCCTGAAAAATCGACCATAAAGATCTGGCTCAAAAACGGCAAAGAGCTGACGGTTTCGGGCGATAAGGTCGATAGTTTGGCGACCGTACAGAAGGACGCTCTGCTTGTTCTCGCAGGTGTCAAACGAGCGCCGACTGCCGGTGATACCGGTGCGAAATAGCTGCGCAACAGCCGTGGCCTCGAATGTAGTATAATTCACGCGTGAGTTATGGATAAATTCAACATAATTTGCCCTTGCTGCGAGACAAATCTGACGATCGACGCTCAGACCGGTGCAATACTCGCGCACGAAGAGAAGAAAAAGATCACAGGTTCGTTCGAGGACCTGAAGGGCGAATTGAGCAAGCAAAAAGAGATGCGCGATCAGCTTTTTTCGCAGGAGATGTCTTCGATGAAAGACCGCGAACGGCTGCTCGAAGAAAAGTTCCAGGAAGCCCTAAAAAAGGCAGACAAGACGTCCGGCATACCGTTTCGCAATCCGCTTGATATGGATTAATTTCCGCTTGATATGACACAAGCCTCGAGAGCTATCGACACCACGCTAAAACCAAAGGACAGGATCATCGTCGCACTCGACGTTTCGGACGTTGCGGCGGCTCGTGCGATCGTTGGCGAATTAGAAGATTCGGTTGGTGCGTTCAAGGTCGGATTGCAGCTATTCACGGCGTCGGGGCCGGAATTTGTTCGCGAATTGGTCGATTCCGGTGCGAAGATCTTTCTCGATCTTAAGTTTCACGACATTCCGAATACTGTTGCAATGGCTGCGGTCGAGGCCGCGAGACTTGGCGTATGGATGTTCAATGTTCACGCCTCCGGCGGAAGCGAGATGATGCGGCGAACGGTGGAAGAAGTTAACGAGACGTGCAATTTCGAAGGCCTGACGGTGCCGAAGATGATCGCGGTCACCGTTCTGACAAGCTCCGACGGCAACGCTCTTTCGGAGACCGGCATCGAAACGCCGGTTGAAGAGCAGGTCGTTCGGCTGACGAAACTTGCGTCTGATTCAGGCTTAGATGGCGTGGTCGCCTCGGCAAATGAGGTCACGGCGATCAGAGCGGCCGTCACGGACCCAAACTTCCTTATCATCACGCCCGGAATAAGGCCAATGGATGCAACAATTGACGATCAGAAACGTGTAATGACATTTGGCGGTGCGATCGCTGGAGGCTCGGACTATGCGGTCGTCGGCCGACCGATAACGCAATCGAAAGACATGTCCGCCGCGGTCGCGAGCCTGATCGCTGAGGTCGAAAACTAATATTGATGAATTCTCGTCGTCTCACATTAAAGTTCGTCGGTCTGTTGGCCATGATCGTCGCGTCTTTCGCCGTCAGTTTCGGCCAGGCCAAGGCCGATCTTCCGACATCGTTCCGAATCGGCGAAAAGCTTTCGTATAGCGTTACTTTTGAGACGTTCCCGAACGTCGCGTTCTTTGAGACATCGGTCGTTTCACGGGGCAAATTCGGCGGCCGCGACGTGGTCGAACTTCGCGGTCGAATGAAGACGTTCGACATCGTTAGCGCCGCTTTTTCGCTCATCGACGAAACGCGGACGGTCTATGCCGCACCTGATTCGGGCCTGCCGCTTTACATCACACGCACGATCAATTCCGAAGCTATCCCGAAAGAGACCAAACAGAGCTTTCTGACGACGCCTACGTCTAATCTCGATCTGCTGACGCTGATCTACAAGGTCCGCGAGGCCGGCGGGAACGGTTCATTCACGTTTGACGAGGACGGCGAGTCGTTTGTCGCGACCTTTGCCGGCGGGGCTACCGAGAAGGTAAAGACCGACGCAGGTGAATTTGAAACTACGATCTCAACCGTCCAGAGCCCGTATTTTGATGTTCGCGGTATCAAGGAACTGCGTATTAATTTCAGCGCGGACGAGTTTAAAATTCCTGTGCAGGTCCGTTTTAAGACGATCAAAGGCCAGTTTGTCTGCAAGCTTTCAGGCCTGACGGTCGAGGAAGTCAAGACCGTCGATCCGGCCGTCGTTCCCACACCGACGCCGATACCGGCGGTAACTCCAAAACCGAAAGCAACGCCCGAGCCGTATGTCGATAATCAGCCGCTGCTCCGCGAATTGGCGTTTGAGCTTGGCGAGACGCTTGAGTACAAAGTGACCTCGGCGGGACAGGAGACCTCGAAAGTAACGCTGCAGGCGAGAGAGCGGAAGCTGATCCAAGGTATCGATACGCTTGTACTTACGGCCAACGCGACGGGCATCACCGCGAACAATAAACCGTTCATTCTCGGCGATTCGATCACCGCCCGAGTCAATCCGGAAACGCTGGCGCCGCAGGCGTTTGAGGCCAAATTTGCGGGACAACTCGCTTCGTTCAATCAATCGATAACGTTCGATGCCAGGACCGGTGCGATCACGAACGGTGCGAGCCGAGTCGATTCGCCCATCGGAACGCACAGCCTTTTATCGCTGATCTACGCGATGCGTTCGTTCAATCTTAAGCCGAGCAAGAATTTGAACGCTTCGGTCAACGACACGCGTGTCGCTGTTTTTTGGAACGACAAAACGTACATTTTTGTCCTGCGTCCGAACGATGTCGAGACGATAACGCTCAACGGCGAAAAGGTCGCGGCACAGATGATCGCAGTCAAGACAGGGAACCCACAGCTCGATGCCCTGGCAATAAAAGTGTGGCTCTCGACCGAGGACGGCCGCGTCCCGCTGCGGTTTTCTGCCGGAACATTCCAGGCCGATCTGATCTCGGCAACAAATATTTTTGTAAATTAGGTATCGGTTCTGGCTCGGCTTGCGGAACTTTGAGGTGGCCCTTGCTCAGGTGCGGGCTACTGACACGGAGCATCTTGTATTATTCCAATTGAAATCTGTTTTCAATTAGGTTATGCTTATTCTGGCAGCGCAGATGCAGAAAATTATGTCCGCAAACAGCACACTTTCAAACCTTCCCGTCGGCAGCGAGGCCCGCGTCGTTTCTGTTAATGCGACCAATGGCGTCGCTCGCCGCATTATGGAAATGGGCGTGATTCCGGGCGTGACCGTCAGCGTTATTAAGGCCGCTCCGTTTGGCGACCCGATCGAAGTCCGGGTTCGCGGCTACAGCCTCGCGATGCGAAAGACGGAGGCCGACGCGATCGAGGTCAGCCTCTAAACGCGTGCGATAGCAGCACGAATGGATGGACACGACAAAAACGCGCATCTCACCATTGCACTGGCCGGCAACCCGAACGCCGGGAAAACCACGCTATTTAATTCGCTCACAGGTCTCAAACAAAAGGTCGCAAACTATCCCGGCGTTACGGTCGAACGCAAGGAAGGTGTTTGGCATCTTGCCGACAAACAGGCGACGCTGATCGATCTTCCCGGCCTGTACAGTCTTGACGCGACATCGCTCGATGAACAGATCGCCCGCGACATCATCACCGGCGAACAGTCCGGCGTGCCAAAGCCCGACGTAATCGTTGCCGTCGTTGACGCCACCAATCTCGAACGCAACCTTTATCTCGTCACCCAAATATTCGAATTCGGCGTGCCCGTCGTCATTGCTTTGACGATGATCGATGTGTTTGAAAAACAGGAACACGAGATAGACGTCGATATGCTTTCGGCACTGCTCAAAACGCCGGTCGTTGCGATAAATGCAAAGACCGGACGCGGCAAAGAGGAACTCGCGGCGAAGGTCGCTGAGGTTCTTGGCACCGTGCCAGACGTCGGCTATGTATTTGACGAAGCCGCAAACGAAGACGGCCCGCACGGCAAGATATTTGCCAGATACAATTTCATCTCAAACGCCGTTCAGGAATCGACCTGGCACAGTGATCAGAAAAAACACCGAATATCGGACAAGATCGACCGCGTTCTCACTCATAAATTCTTTGGCCTGATCATATTGGTTTTGATCTTGTTGGTCGTTTTTCAGACGATCTTCTCGTGGGCGAGTTTGCCGATGGATCTTTTGGAGAAGGGCTTTGGCGGCTTGGGCGACTTTGTAAAGGCGGAAATGCCGCCGGGAATCCTGACCGATCTGATCGCCGACGGTATCATTGCAGGTGTCGGCGGCGTGGTTGTTTTTCTGCCGCAGATCTTGCTACTTTTCCTGTTTATTTCGTTGCTCGAAGACAGCGGCTATATGTCGCGGGCCGCGTTTTTGCTCGACAAACTGATGTCACGAGTCGGGCTGCACGGCAAGGCGTTTTTGCCGCTTATTTCGAGCTTCGCGTGTGCGATTCCTGGTATTATGGCGACACGGACGATCGAGAGCCGCCGCGACCGTTTTGCAACGATAATGATCGCACCGTTTATGTCGTGCTCGGCCCGTTTGCCCGTTTACACGCTGATGATCGGGGCCTTTTTTGGCGGGCAATACGTGTTCGGATTCATCTCGATCGGGGCGTTGCTGATGCTGATAATGTATGCGATCGGCATCATCGCAGCGGTTTTTACGGCCTTTGTCTTAAAGCGGACTTTGTTAAAAGCGCCGCCGCCGCCGTTCCTGATGGAACTGCCGCCGTATCGTTTGCCAAATCTTCGAACAGTTTTTCAGAATATGATCACGCGGGCGTGGTTGTTTCTCAAACGTGCGGGAACGGTGATTCTCGCGATCTCGATCATTTTGTGGGCGCTGATGTATTTTCCACGTTCGACACCAGTTCCGAGTTCTGAGTCGCCAGTTTCGAGTTCGGAACAACTCGAAACTCGAAACTCGGAACCAGAAACACTGCCCGAATCCGAGCAGCTCAAGAATAGCTATGCAGGGCGGCTCGGCCATGCGATTGAGCCTGTCATCAAACCGCTGGGTTTTGACTGGAAGATCGGCGTCGCCCTGATCGCGAGCTTTGCTGCCCGCGAGGTTTTGGTCTCGACGCTCAGCATTATCTACAACGTCGGCAAGGACGAGAATGAAGAATCAGAAACCCTGATCTCCGCCGTCCGTGAGGCAAAGGACGACGACGGAAAGCGGGTCTGGACACCGCTGACGGCCCTGACGCTAATGGTATTTTTCGTCCTCGCCATGCAGTGTATGTCTACGCTGGCCGTAGTGCGCCGTGAGACCAATTCGTGGTCATGGCCGGCGTTTATGCTCGCGTATATGACAGGATTCGCTTACGTTGCGGCGTTGATAACATATCAGGTTGGGAAGGCGTTTGGGTTTGAATGAAACAAATGGCTTTTGGTCTTTGGTTTTAGGTCTTCGCAAATCCAAAAACCAAAGACCAAAGCCCAAAGACCGAAGACCAAAGACAATGTCCGTTCAATACATCATCGTCCTAGCTATCATCGCCGGCGCTATCGTCTACGCGGCGGCCACTCTCGTCCGCAAACGCCGTTCGTTTTCTACAAAGCCGGGCTGCGGTAATGACTGCGGTTGCGGTGACGGTTCAAAAAAATTAACCTCTTAGTTTGGGCGAAAAAACACCATTAATAACTCCGGGCGTACGGTCGATGCTATTTTCGACGATGGCGTTTTTTTTGGCGAACGTTTGCGTCAAAGAGGTCGCGCATATTCCGGCGATGGAAACCGTTTTCTTTCGCTGTATCGTCGCGACGATGCTGTGTTTGATCGGACTTAGGCGTGCGAAGGCGAGTATTATCGGTTCGAACCATTTGATGCTGTTGCTTCGAGGTTTGTTCGGGACGACGGCGCTGTTTTGCTTCTTTCTGACGCTGCAGAATATGCCGCTGGCGTCGGCACAGACTATACAATATCTCTCGCCGATCTTTACTGCGACGATCGCGATCTTTGTACTAAAAGAGAGCGTGGTGCCCGCACAGTGGCTGTTTTACGGGATCGCATTTGGCGGCGTTCTGCTGATCGAGCAGGTCGATGATCGGATCTCGCCGTTCTATCTCGGATTAGGCATCTTGTCGGCATTTTGCTCCGGAATGGCGTACAATCTGGTGCGTTCGCTGCGAGGAAAAGAGCATCCGCTAACGGTCGTGCTGCATTTCCAGCTTGTCGGAGCCGTGGTCGGATTCGTAAGTCTATTTTTCCAATGGACGACCCCGATAGGTTGGGATTGGGCGTGGCTGTTGCTCGTTGGGATTTTTTCGCAGCTCGGCCAAATATTCCTGACCGATGCCCTGCAACGCGAAAAGGTCGCGGGCGTCGCGATCGTCAGTTACACAGGCCTCATCTACGCAGTCTCGATCGGCTGGATCGTTTTCGGCGAAGCCCAGGGCCCGCTGGCGATAGTTGGAATGTTGCTCGTCGTTCTCGGCGTGGTTTTGAGTGTAATGTACGGGCGGAGGAGGAGCAGAATCGAGGACATCGAGGCAACGGCAGCGTAAAGAAGAAGAGGAGAAAGGGAGATGGAGATCAATGCGGCGGTAATTACTGTCAGCGACACTCGCGGAATTGACGACGATCTGTCTGGTAACAAGCTCGTTGATCTCGTGCAGACCTTTGGTGCACAGATACTTGTGCGGCGCGTAATCACCGATGATCTCGCGCATCTTCGCGAAACGATTTACTCGTTGGCCGAGCGGGAAGACGTAGATCTTATCATCACGACCGGAGGAACAGGCTTTGGGCCGAGGGATAACACACCGGAGGCGACGCAGGCTGTCATCGAACGCGAGGCTCCGGGAATGGCCGAGGCGATGCGGCGGGAGACGGCTTCGAAGCATCCGATGGCCATGCTTTCCCGCGGTGTTTGCGGTATTCGCGGGAACACGTTGATAGTAAATTTGCCGGGCTCGCCCAAAGGTGTTGAGGAATGTTTTGAAGTAATACGGCCCGTCCTGCGGCACGCGATCGAGGTAATTGGCGGGAAAACGAAGCACTAGGAGTTAGCCACGAACGGACACGAACCAGCACGGACAACGGAAGATAATTCGATCCTGATTCGTGTCCGGTCGCGGCAAATACTGTAAATTACTCACCACACTGGAACGGAACCGACACGCTCTTTGGCGATGCGGTCTTTTGGCCGGTGATCTTAGCAGTGATCTTTATTTCGCTACAGAGCGGGCCGTAGACGAAGACCGGGACGATATAAAATCCTTTTTCATTCGGAATGCCGATCTGGACGTTGCGGGTGGCGACTACTTTTTTTCCTTCGGTAACCACAACATTGGCCATACGTCCGGCTTCGAATGTTCCGGGTTCGCCCTGGACAAAGACCCAGACGAACAACGAAGTATCAAGGTCATTGAAAAAGCTCTTTACCGGTTCACCATCCGGGTTCGCGTCCGACAATTCTCCCTGCACCGAGTCAAAAGCATTCACTTTGACCGCGAAGATCGAATAATCAGGCGTCTTCGACGCCGTGGTCGCCGGTTTGGCCTTTTGAGCGAATGCGGCGGTCAAGCCGATTGAAAATACAACTATGGCGATTACCGCAAAGCGTAAAATTGATGTCATTTTGTCTATTTTCTCCAAGTCTAATTTGAAACTACGGGCATTTGAGCCCGAATATGCCGAAAGGGTTTGCCGCAAAATTATTTACGAAGCGAATTTGCAATGAAAGTCGCGGCATCTGTCTTGAGTTTTACGAGCGAACCTTTCTCGATATACATCATGTGGCCTGATTCATAATACTCGAAGTTGATGTTCCGTTTAAGAACCGGATCGAGATTCATCGCCGAGATCGTATATTCGGCGGCGTAAAACGGCGTCGCCATGTCGTAATATCCCTGAGCGAGAAATACCTTCATGTACGGATTCTTTGCCATCGCATCTTTGAGCGAAATGCTCGTGTCGGCGAAGCCGTTGCTGACATTCCAGTTCCAAGGCGACGAAATGCCGCCGCCGAGAATGTAGTATTCCACATCAGATTTGTAATTAAGCTCGCCGCGGACGTAAGCGTTAAAAGCTGAAGTGTACGGCGGGCGAATTGCGTTCATCGAAGGGTCGCTGTCGGGGCCGTTACCGCCGGCGTCACGATCAATTCCCTTGAAACGGCTGTCGAGGCGTCCGACGGAGCGGCGTTCGTGCCGCATCAGTTCTTTGTTGAACTCCTGCAGATTCACGCGAAAGTTATTGTTAATAATAAAGTCTGTCCGCAGTCCAGTCAGGTCGGCGTATGAACGAGCAAGAGTATTTTTCTCTGTATCCGAGAGCTTGTCGATCTTCATCATCGACTGTAGATACTCATTTGACGCCCAGCGGCGGCTAAGTTCCGTCACCTGAGCCAGAGATTGCGATTGTAGCTGCGGAGCGAGGCGTTTGTGATACCACGCGGTCGCTGTGTAAGAAGGTATGATCAACACGAGCGGCAGATCGTTGCTGTCGGCAAAACTAAGAGTCTGAAAGTTCATCACCGCCGAGACCAAAGCGATGCCATTTAGTGCGATTCCGTGGTCAAACAGCCAGTTTGAGAGGCCGCTGGCTCGTGTTGTGCCGTAACTTTCCCCAACCAGGAACAACGGCGAGAGCCAACGTTCATTCCGTCCGAGATAAAGCCTTATAAACTCGCCGATCGAGTCTATGTCGCCGTTTAGACCGAAGAACTTTGCGGCCAATTCGGGCTTCGCGGCACGTGAATAGCCGGTGCCGACCGGATCTATGAACACAAGATCGGTCTCGGTGAGCCAAGTGTGGGCGTTGTCTTCCATCTCGTACGGCGGAGGAGGCAGCATTCCGTCGTCGAGCATCTTAACGCGTCGCGGCCCGAGTGCTCCGAGGTGCAGCCAGACCGAGGCCGAGCCGGGCCCGCCGTTAAATGAGAACATCAGAGGCCGTTTTGCCGGGGCGTTGTCGAGCGTGTACGCCATGTAGAAGATCCGTGCCTCGACGTCACCGCTAACCGCGTTCTTTAACGGCATAAATCCCGTCGTGACCGTGTAGCTGAGCGTTTTCGACCCGATATTGATCGAATGCTTTGTCACGACGGGCGGTTCGTCCTTAGATTGGTCGGCGGGCTTCGGGGTTTCGGCCGGTTTGGCCGGGTTTCCGGCTGGCTGGGCCCAAACTGCGACAGATAAGGTCAAAAGTAACCAGAAGGTGGCTAGATTTCTCATAAATTGAACGTGATTTTGACTTGAATAGTACGCAGAAAGAGTAGCACAGGTCGCGTTTAGAGAAAAATACTCCTAATTTTCGGTTCTTAAGGTTCAAGTACAAAGGTTTTGGGCACAAAATCCATCGAAATGATCTCGCCGGCGACCTTTTTCTTTTGATCGGGGGCGTCGGTGTAGATAAAAACGACTGGAAACTCGACAGGTTTTATTGTACAGCCGAACTGCACGCCGTTGAGGTCCTGAATAAAGAGCGTAATGGCGAGGTTTGCTGGATTCGCATTCAGCAAACGCAGGGTTTGCGACTGCGTTTTTAGGTGAAAGAAAGCGCCTTTGCTGCTGCACTCGATCTTTTCGAGAAAACCGATCTCCCGTTTCTGTCCGACGGCTGGCTTTTTGAGCGAATCGGAGATGTGTTTCATCATCGCGGCCCGGCGTTTGGACTCAAAATCCTCAGCGGTCATTACCTCGGGCGGAGGTTTGGGTGCTTCGTCCGTGGTTTCGGCGGTTTCTGTCCGCCTTGTGAGTCTTGGGGGCGTGAAATCGCCTTCGATGAAGCGAAAATCCTTTGGCACGAACTCAATTGCTACCAATTCGCCCTTTACCACGGGTTTGGTGGACGCCTTTGGCATGAAAGTAATGACCGCGTTGTACGTACTGAGGTTCGAATCGCAGCCGACCTGCCCGTCTTTTAGATCGGAAGCAAAATCATTGAGCGTCAGAGACTGAAAATCCTGTGTTTTCAGAGTAAAAGTCTCGCTGCCCGCCTTAATTGTGTAGAGAATAGGCACAGCCCGGCAATCGATCTTCTGCACCGAACCGATAATACGCTCCTCGCCGGGCGAAACCTTACGCATCGAGCGGTTTATTGACCGAAGATTGGCGTCCGGATCCTCATAGGCGACGGTTTCACCCGTGCTTGTGACGTTCGGGTTTCGCGGCGGGACGCCGTCACGCTTAATTCGTTCGGCGACCATCTTGTCGTAGTCTTTTTTCTGCTCAATTCGCGTCAAAAGCGACTCGCTTCGGCTTTTAATGTCGTTACTGTCGGCTGTTCTAGCGAGCTTTTCGGCCCAAGCGTTTGCCTCTTCGAGTTTATTGAGGCGAAAAAGCAGTTCGGCGAGCCTGACGGCGAAACGTTGGCTTCCGGGCTGGTATTTTAGGGCCTGCTGCATCATCTTGACGGACTCGTCGAGGCGTTCGTTGTTGACCAAATTAACAAAACTGAGCAGCTCGTAGCTTTCGGTGTACGCCGGTTTGAGAGCGATGGCCTTGGTTAACGCTTCGCGCATCTTCGCGGCGGTCAATTCCGAGAACTTCTGCACATAACCGAACTCATCCATGCCCTCGCGGCTCAAAAGATAGGCGTATTGGTACAAAGCGGCGTGATTTTGCGAGTCGTTGGCGATCGCTTTCTCCAAAAATGTGCGTGCTTCGTTCCATTTTCGCTGTTTTATCTTGACCATTCCGAGCGTCGTGTTGGCAAAGGTCGAATTTGGGTTCAATTTTATTGCCGCTGCGAGGTAAGGTTCGGCGTCATCGACGCGGTGAGTGTGAAACAAGAGATCGCCGAGGTACGAATTGCTCAAATCTTCGCCCATCGGCGTCACGATCATCTCATTATCGAACGTAAGTTTGTTCTTAAAAGTGTACTCGACGTATTTGAACGCTGAATTTCCGACATATTTACGCAATTCGCCTTCGAGTTGGGCCACGCTCATGCCAAACGCGTCCTGAACGGCCTTTTCCACGGGCACATCTTTCAGCATTGACTGCAAAAATGTATCGAGAGCAGCCCCTTTTCCGCCCTGAATGAGGTAATGGAGCAACGCCCACGACTGTGCGTAAACAATACTGCGTGAATGATCGCCCGTCTGGAGCAACTGACGGTTGCTTATGCCAAAAAGCTGGTCGAGCGGCATCAACTTTGTCTGTTTCAAGAGCCAAAGATGCTGACTTTGAGGCAATCCGAGTTTTACTTTGATGTCATCGGTGATGCCGAACGTCGAATAATACTCCGCGAGCCCCTCGTTAAACCACGGCGGGATCTCGCTCTTGCCAAAAGTGGTCTCGATAATAAAATGGACATACTCGTGAAAGATCAGTTCGAACGTGTCGGCGTCTTCGCCTTCCATTGAGAGAGCGATGTAGTTGACATCTTCGCCGGCCTGAAAGTAGCCCGCGATAAATTCGTCTATTTTTCCGTCCGCACGCTTGGGTTTGAAGTCGCGGAAGGACGATTTGCTCTTAAATACGACCACATTCGTCGGAATATTGGACGTAAGTGCCAGCCCGCGAAACAAATTGCGAAAAGTCTCACGAAACTGCTCCAGCCGCGTGCCCACTTTGCGTATCTCCTTCTCCGAAGCGTTCCCGATCAGAAAGAAATTCTTCGACTTTACCTGTATCCACTCGTCTTTCGCAGCCACATTTGTGTGAAATGTGACGAGAAAACCTAGAGACAAGAGCAAAAGTAAGAGAACTCGCGGGTACTTCATAGTTTTTTGATGCTAAAAACGCAGTATTTGGGTTCAGTATCATAATAAATTTAGCATAGAAAATGCATAAACACGACCGGTAGGGAGTGTGTAGTAAAG
>JANLTF010000139.1:0-4470 GCA_031362825.1 Acidobacteriota bacterium
CACCCGTTTTATCGAGGAGGGCCGCGACCCGGACGACGAGGCCGATCTGAAATCAGCCATATTCCGCGAACGCAAAATGTGGGTTCGCGAGCGGACGACCGAGCTCGGAGCCGAACGGGCCGAGTATTGGGGCTGGACCAATATTTATACATATTCAAAATCGCTCGCCGAGCAGATCATTGCCTCGCAGGACGACATTGTGAAGGTCTTGGTTCGTCCCAGCATCGTCGAATCGTCACAGGCGTATCCGTTCCCGGGTTGGAACGAAGGCTTCACGACGACCGCGCCTCTTATTCTTATTGCGCTACGCGGGCAACCGATAATTCCGGTAAATGAGAAGCTGATACTCGACGTTATCCCGGTCGATATGGTGTCGGGAGCTATACTGGCGGCGACGATGAATGTGCTCGTCGATCCAAATCCGCCGCTGGTTTTTCAGGCGTCATCAGGCGACTCGAACCCGAACGATATGAAACGTATCGTCGAGCTCGTCGGTTTATACAAGCGGCGACATTTCGAAGAGAAAGAGACGGGTAACAAACTTACCAACAAACTTGCGGGAATGATCGAGACGCAGACGGTGACGAACCGCACGTACCAACTCGCATCGGCTCCGATGCTGAATAAGCTCGCGAGAGGTGCAGATCGTTTGCTAGACCGTGCAAATCCGCGTTGGGGCGGTGGCCGGATCGGCAATATTGTTTCTGACCTTAAGAAGTCGACGGAGAGCTTTAAGGAAACGACTCAGGCGACGATGGATGCGTTTGCGATGTTCAAACCGTTCATGATCGACAACGAATATTTGTATCGTTCGGATAATGTGCGGGCGTTGCAATCGGTCATTCGCGAGAAAGAAAAGGCTCTCTTACCGTGGTATCCAGAGAAACTCGATTGGTACGATTACTGGCTAAACGTCCATTTTCCGGGGATGCGAAAATGGGTGCTGCCCACGCTCGAGGAAGAACTGAAGGCGGTCGAAAAGCGCTCTCACACCTATAAGGACCTGCTCGATCTGTTCGACACATCCGTCAAACGGTTCCCAACGCGCGTCGCGATGCGTATCGAGCGCGACGGCCGCAAGGAGCAATACACCTACGAAGACGTGAACGAACTGACGCTGCGAGCCGCCGGATATTTTGCCAAAAACGGCATCGCAAACGGCAGCCGCGTCATTTTGTTCTCAAACAACATGCCCGAATGGGGAATGACCTATTTCGGGATCCTAAAAACCGGAGCAACCGCGATACCGATCGATCCGGCATCGACCATTGACGAGATCGTGGCTTTTGCGAAGGCGGGCGAGGCGTCGGCAATTGTCGTGTCGCCGAAATTGGCGGCGGAGAATCCGGAGATCGACGAAAGGCTCGTGGCAGCGGGATTGGATGTAAAGGTATGGAATTTTGATAACGTTTTCGAAATTCAATCTGAGATCGAAGAAGCTAAGCGAAACGCATTGCTTCCGGCGAAGATACATTCGAACGCTATCGCGTCCTTGATCTTTACGTCAGGAACGACGGGGACGCCGAAAGCGGTGATGCTGTCGCACAAAAATTTCGTTAACATGATCTCGATGCTCTCATCGGTGCTCGACATGGATATCACCGACGGCGTTTTGTCGGTGCTGCCGATGCATCATACATTCGAGTTTTCGGCGGGATTTCTTACTCCATTCTCAAACGGAACGCAGATCACGTATCTAAATGAACTGACTGCCGAAGATTTGGCTCGAACGATCGAGAATAGTCATGTCACAGGCCTTGTCGGTGTTCCTGCACTGTGGGAAATGCTGCATCGTCGGATCAAGACTCGCCTACGCGAACGTGGCGACTGGATCGCTGACCTGGCGGACAATGTCATCGAATTCAACGCCTGGATCCGTGACAATACGCCGTTCAACCTTGGGCCGATCGTGTTTTTCCCGATCCATCAGGGCATGGGCGGGCAGATGCGTTATCTGATATCCGGAGGCTCGGCGTTAAGCGAGAAAGTGCAAAAAGACCTTCACGGGCTCGGTTTCACGGTGCTCGAAGGCTACGGCCTGACGGAAAGTTCGCCGGTCCTGACCGTCGCGCGTCCCGGGAACAAAATGCTCAAGGGAAGTGTCGGTAAACCTCTGCCGGGTGTTGAGGTCAAGATCGAATCTCCGGACGAAAATGGCGTAGGCGAGGTTATTGCTCGCGGGCAGAACGTCATGGTCGGCTATTACAATAACGAAAAAGCGACCGACGCCGTTATGACCGATCGATGGCTGAAAACCGGCGATCTCGGCCGTTTGGACGAAGACGGAAACCTATTTATCGTCGGGCGTTCGAAAGATGTCATCATCGATTCGAACGGCAAGAATATTTACCCAGACGAGATCGAAGACCATTACGGCAAATCGGCATACATCAAAGAAATGAGCGTCGTTGGGTTGCAGGACGAGGATGGCGGCGAGAAGATCGCGGCGCTTGTCGTGCCTGATTATGAGCATGACATTGCGTTGTCGCGTCAGGAAGTAAATAAGCAGATCGAAGTGCATTTTCGTGAGGTATCGGCTGGGCTGGCATTCTTCAAACGCGTCAAGGTTTTACACATTACGCCGTTCGAATTACCGCGAACAGCGACGCGAAAAGTTAAAAGACCGGAGGTTGTCGAGATGTTGCAAACGCTCGAGGAACGTTCGAGATCGAAGACCAAAACGGTTGTCGAGGCCAAGGGCGATGACAACATGCTCTGGATTAGAAAGGTGGTCGCGAGTGTTTCGAACAGGCCGCTGTCAGACATCGCCGTCGAGGATAAACTCGCCGATCTCGGTTTTGATTCGTTAATGTTTGTTGAATTGCAAGCGGCGGTTGAAGATGCCGGCGGGCGAATATTGTCGCCTGATACTTTGAATGAGGTCCAGTCGGTTCGTGAACTGCTGACTGCGGTTCAACGCGTCGATAAGTCGAAAAAGCTCGCTGACGAGCCAAAGGCCGAGGAGAAAAAGGACGAGGACGATATCGTCATTCCGTCGATCGTCCGTCGCGTCGGCAATGCGGTCGTCGATTTTGCGACCGATACCTTATATGACGGTGTCCTCAATACGAAGATCGAAGGCGAATCGAACGTTCCGGGGCATGTTAATTTTATCGTTGCTCCAAATCACACCTCGCACATCGACACCGGCCTTGTGAAAAAGGCATTGGGCAAGGACGTTGCAGAGCAGACCGTCGCGGTCGCGGCGGCGGATTATTGGTTCGACACCAAATACAAGCGTGCGTATATGAACAATTTTACGACGCTCGTGCCGATCGAACGCACGGGCTCGCTGCGACAGTCTTTGCGTCACGTCACGCAGATACTTAACGAAGGCTATAACGCACTGATCTTCCCTGAAGGAGGCCGACAGGAGTCGGGTCAGATCGCCGAGTTCAAACCGATCATCGGTTATCTTGCGTTGAATCAAAAGATCGGAATTCTCCCGATCTACATTTGGGGCACGTATGACGCATTTCCGAAAGGAACGATCATCCCGAAAGGCAAGAGCATTGGTGCCAAGGTCGGAGCCAAGGTCGGCAAATTCCTCGAATACGACGAACTCGCCAAGATGACCGAAGGCGTCCCGAATACCGAGGCATATCGCCTCATCGCCGCCCGCGTCCAGCACGAGATAAAGAATATGCGTGACGGGACGCGGACGAAATTTGACGTCGAAGCGATCCGCAAGCAATGGAAAGCCGAGCGTCGAAAATCACGAAAAGTGGAGCCTGTGATCGATAATTAACTCAATAAGTCGAAACCAAAAGCCTTTGGTTGGGGTATTACTTGCCAAACCAAAAGATTTACTAATACCTATGAAATTCGCAAAAATCTGTCTTGTCCTATTGCTGTCAGTGATTTCAGCTTCGGCTCAGGCCCTGAAGGTCGAGTACGAGAAATTTACATTGCCTAACGGTTTAGAGGTGATATTTCACATCGACCGAAGCGATCCCGTCGTTGCAGTTTCGATCACGGCTCACGTCGGCTCGGCACGCGAAAAGGCTGGACGAACGGGATTTGCACATCTTTTTGAACACCTCCTTTTTCTTGAATCCGAGAACCTTGGCAAGGGCGGACTGGATGCGATGACGGCTCGCATCGGCGGTTCCGGTGCCAACGGCTGGACGAGTCGCGACGTCACGAATTACCTGCAGACGGTGCCAAATGACGCACTTGAAAAAATGTTGTGGGCCGAGGCCGATAAACTGGGCTGGTTTATTAATACCGTAACGGACGACGTGCTTGCGAAAGAAAAGCAGGTTGTTAAGAATGAAAAACGACAGAGTTACGACAACATTCCCTACGGGCACACCTCGTATGTCATCGACAAGGCTCTTTATCCTGCCAATCACCCATATAACTGGCAAGTTATCGGATCGCTCGAGGATCTACAGAACGCCCAACTCCAGGATGTGAAAGAATTTTATCGTCGGTGGTACGTGCCAAATAATGTAACACTAGTCGTCG
>JANLTF010000071.1:0-9109 GCA_031362825.1 Acidobacteriota bacterium
AACTACGACGTCAAGGCCCGCGTTAACGAAGCGAAATGCATTCAATGCAATCTGTGCTACGTCGCCTGCGAGGACGGGGCACATCAGAGCTTTCAATTCGTCGAATCAAACGGTAAACGCTTTCCGCGTGTCATCGAAAAGGAATGCGTTGGCTGCAATCTCTGCTACCTCGTCTGCCCGTCGCCCGGAGCCATCGAAATGGTCCGCGTCGATGCCGGCGGCCCAACCCAAAGCTGGCGTGAGCGGACGGCGGGGAATTAGAAGTTCTCTCTGCGAACTTTGCGGTCTCGGCGTTTAAGATCCAATTTAACGCAGAGATCGCGGAGGACGCTGAGAAATTCCTAATCAAATTTCTTTGCGTTGAATAGCATTTTCCGCGATGCGTCCAAGTGCCTGGACGAATTTGTCGAAGGTGGCGAATCTTGCGTCCCTGGTAAAACCTCGCACATATCTTGCGTAGATCTGCTGGGCGATGACGGCGATCTTGAATGTGCCGAAGGTGTAGTAGAACAGCATGTCCGGAACGGCGCGTCCCTGGGATTTGGCGTACATATCGACCAACTCTTGCCGCGTTATCTTTTCCATCAAAACTCTCGGGTTGAATGGCATGTCGAGGAGCCATTCGGGTGCGTCCCTGGAAATCCAGTAGCCGAGCGTTGTGCCGAGATCCATTAGCGGATCGCCGACGGTGACCATTTCCCAATCGAGAACCGCCGTGATCTTTGTTAGGTCGGACGGGTCGAGCATTATATTGTCAAATTTGTAATCGTTGTGGATCAGCGAAGCTCCCGATTCGGATGGGATGTTTTCGTTTAGCCACGCGATCGCATTTTCTAATTCCGGAACCTCGTCGGTCTTTGCGGCAAAGTAGCGTTTTGTCCAGCCTTCGACTTGGCGTTGGTTGTAGCCAACGGGCTTGCCGAGGTTTTCGAGACCTGCGTCCCTGAGATCTAGCGAGTGGAGATCGGCTAAGTTTTGGATGAAGGATTTGCAGACCTCGATCCGTAGGTCGTGATCGTGCTCTAACGTTCGCGGTGCTCGAGTCGAGCCCTTACTTACGTGCGGGCTACGGACACGATGCGTCCCTGAGAATTCGGCGTCATGGTCATTTGACTTGGCACGCTCGTTTACACTCGCGTTTCTGCCTGCTGGAATTTTTCCTCTGATTATCAAACCTTGCCGGCGTTCCATTAGGTAAAACTCGGAGCCTATGACCGACTGGTCTTTGCAAAAGAGCAGCGGCCTTGGGGCGGGTTCGTACACGGCGGACAGTTTTGTGAGAACGTCAAACTCACGCTGCATGTCGTGTGCCGACTTGACCGTGTTGCCGAACGGCGGCCGGCGGAGTACGAACTCCTTGCGTCCCAGACGAATAAGATATGTCAGGTTCGAACTGCCGCCGGGAAATTGTGCTACATCAATCTCGCCGTCCGGTAGATTCGGCTGACCTTTCAAATACGTCCTAAGACTGTCGATATCGATCTCTTCGCCCTTGCGGACGGTTTTGGCCTCTTCCATAAACTCAAAACCGGCTGCTGACGTCAAAATTGATCTTCGTATCGCCTCGATCTTGGCCGGTTGATTTCCCGATTATTCAGGATTTTCCCGCTTCTTGCAATCTGTGTGAGATGGCACCCCCACACGATCGCTCCGGCCAATTGAGACGGCGAAAATTCACCGACAAAACGAGCGTATCATCTATTGCACGGCGTGTCAAGTATTCTATTTCTGAAACAGAAAATTATTTCGTCGTCTTGTCGCCGTTGGCGACGTTAAACGTGATCAGATTCCTACCTGCTAAAATTCGTGATATTTTGAAAACTATGAACTTTGAACATTCCGAAAAAGCGTTGGAGATGCAGTCTCGGCTTAATTCGTTCATGGACGAATGGATCTATCCGAATGAGACGGCTTATATAGATGAGATCAACAGCGGCGACCGTTGGCTGGCATCGAAGCTGATGGAGGAGCTGAAACATCACGCACAGTCTGCGGACCTGTGGAATCTATTTTTGCCGGATGTTTCGGGGCTGACGAATCTCGAATACGCTCCGCTGGCGGAGATCATGGGGCGTGTCGTTTGGGCGAGCGAGGTATTTAATTGCGCTGCCCCTGATACGGGAAATATGGAGGTGCTGCACTTGTACGGTTCGCCGGAACAGAAGCTGACGTGGCTTGCTCCGCTGTTGAATGGCGACATTCGGTCATGTTTTTCGATGACCGAGCCGGATGTTGCTTCGTCGGATGCGACGAATATTTGTGCCTCCATAGTGAGCGACGGAGACGACTATATTCTCAATGGCCGCAAATGGTGGTCGACAGGTGCGGGCGACGAGCGGTGTAAGCTGTCTATATTTATGGGCAAGACCGACCCGGACGCTCCGAAGCATTTGCAGCAGTCTATGATCCTCGTGCCGATGGATGCGGACGGCCTGAAGGTCGAACGGAATCTGTTGGTTTATGGTTTTGATGACGCACCGAACGGTCACTCGGAGATCTCATTTACTAATGTACGCGTGCCGAAAGAAAATCTGTTGCTCGGGGAGGGCCGCGGTTTTGAGATCGCGCAGGGAAGGCTCGGGCCGGGGCGTGTTCACCATTGTATGAGGCTGATCGGTATCGCTGAGCGTTCGCTTGAGCTGATGTGTGCCCGTGCAAAGTCTCGAACGGCATTCGGAAAGGCCGTCGCTGATCAAGGCGTCGTTCGCCAATCGATCGCCGAAGCACGGCTCGCTATCGATCAGGCCCGTCTTCTGGTTCTAAAAGCCGCTTGGATGATGGACACCGCCGGAAACAAGGCCGCCCGACGCGAGATCGCGATGATCAAGGCCGTCGTTCCGCAGATGGCGTTGAAAGTGATCGACCGCGCGATCCAGGTCCACGGCGGCGGCGGAGTCTCTCAGGACTTTCCACTCGCCCAGTTTTGGATCTACGCTCGCTCGCTTCGCCTTGCCGATGGCCCCGATGAGGTGCATCTTGAATCTATTGCGAAGATGGAGTTAAATAAGAACTAATGGACGTGCAGGCTCACATACAAAAATTGTGCAAGCAGATCGTTGACGCTTTTCGGCCGCAAAAAGTGATCTTGTTTGGGCCATATGCATACGGCAACCCGAACTACGACTCAGATATAGATCTGCTCGTAGTTATGCCCTACGAAGAAAACGAACTCGACAAGATGGCGGAGGTGCGTCGGCATCTGAGTTCGGAAATGCCTTTAGACGTCCTTGTGAAGACGCCTCAACAGATAGAAGAACGCATCCAGATGGAAGATTTCTTCGTCCGGGACATAATCGAAAATGGAAAGGTTCTTTATGACAACGGAAATCTCGGATTGGGTCGATAAGGCCGAGGGTGACTGGGCGACGATGGTGCGTGAGGCTGCGGTTGAAGCTGATGCAAACTATGATGCAGTGTGCTTTCATGCTCAACAATGTGCCGAGAAATAACTAAAGGCACGCCTTACACTCGCCAATATCCCGTTTCGCAAAACCCACGATCTTTTGTACCTTCACGCGCTTGTATTGGATGTCGAACCAGAGTGGACTTTCCTGCATGATTCTCTCTTTACTTTGACGACATTTGCGGTTGCGATCAGGTATCCGGGATTGGATGCCAGTAGGGACCAATCGACTCTTTCTGTTGAACATTGTCGAGTCGTTCGCAAGACGGTCCGGTCCAAATTACCAGTCTCCGCCTCGTAATCTCTGAATAAATTCATCGCCGAATACGTCATTCTGACCGACCTCACCAGTCAGTGTGAATATTTTTCCACCATTTAGCGTTAAACATTGTAAAAAACTGTTGACAACAGTTGTGCATTCCTGTAAATTCTAAAGAGTAACAGCCAACTGGTTGTTCACCCTTCGCCACCATATGCGAGAGAGTTTTCTTAAGAATGACAGTTCAATGGCCGCAAATCGCGGTCGAAATATCCGGAAAGATGCGGGTTTTTGGCACTGCTAAGTAACAGTCCCTGCCGTTAGATCGCTTACGACTACGCGTTTTGAATCAGAAGGTGGCAACAATCTTCCGAAACGCCAAAGGCCAATCGACCCGGAAATTTTTAAGAAACTCTAGAAAGTGAAAGATTGGCGTGAAAGCAAACTGTAAAGCCAACAAGGAGCAAGAAAATAATGCTGTTCGGTAAAAAGAAAAGCGTTGCCGGTTTGGATATAGGTTCGAGTTCGATCAAGATGGTCGAGCTTGACGGTAAGCCAGGCAGTCTTAATCTGGTCAGCCTCGGATTTGAAAATCTGCCGGGCGACACGATAATCGACGGTCAGATCATGGAGCTGAACGTCGTTTCAGACGTTATCCAGAGCGTCTGTACCAATCATCAGGTGACCGCCACACAGGTCGTGACCGGCGTGAGCGGACATAGTGTCATTATAAAGAACATCGTTTTGCCCTTGATGAGCCGCGAGGAGCTCGAGGAATCGATCGACTGGCACGCCGAAGAGCACATCCCGTACGACCTCGCCGATGTGAGCCTTGATTATCAGGTTACATCCGAGACGAGCGACTCGACACACGTCCTGATCGCCGCGTGCAAACGCGACCGTATCGACAATATCAAGCAGGCCATTCAGCTCGCCGGCAAACAGCCCGTCGTTATCGACGTTGACACATTTGCTCTGCAGAATTGCTACGAAGCCAACTACTCGCCCGGCGAAGACGATGTCGTCACGCTGCTCAATATCGGAGCTTCGACGATGAACGTCAATATCGTAAAGGGAACGCGTTCCTTATTTACACGCGACATAACGGTTGGCGGCAGCCAGTTCACCGATGTTTTGCAGAGAAGCCTCGGGCTCAACTTCCAGCAGGCCGAAGCGGTCAAACGCGGCGTCAATGACGCGGTCGATGGCGTCGAAGTAAAGGCGATCGAGCCTTTGATGAACAACGTTACCGAGATCGTCGCGATGGAAATACAGAAGACATTCGATTTCTATCGTGCGACGACGGAAGACAACGAGACAGTCGTGCAGAAAATTCTCATCTCGGGCGGCGGTTCGAAACTCGCTGGCCTTTCCGAAGAGCTTTCGCAGCGTTTGGAGCTGCCGGTCGAGGTTCTTAATCCGTTCCGCAATATCCGCGTGGACGACAAAAAGTTTGACCCTGAATATCTTAGCGAGATCGTGCCCGAAATGGCTGTGGCAGTCGGTTTGGCAATAAGGGGAGTGTAAGAAAGATGATCAAGATCAATTTACTTAATTCTGTCACCGAACGGCAAAACGGAGCTGTCGTAGCCGTCGATCGCAAGATCGCCAGCCCGACATCGAAGCTAGTCGTAATGTCGCTGGTCGTTGCCGGGCTTCTCTCCGCCGTTATCGGTTGGGACATAATCAGCACGCAGATGGCCAAAACCGATGCTGAGCAACAACTCGCCGAACAAAAGCAGATCGAGGCCGACCTGGCCGTTGTTATCGCCGAGCAGAAAGACCTCAACCAGAAGATCCAGAATATCGACATGCGTATTGACGCGATCAAAAAGCTTCGCGATTCGCAGGCCGGCCCTAGTGCAGTGCTCGAAGCCATGCGTGAACGCATCATGATGACGCCGGGACTGTATCTCGAAGGTGTCGAGCAGACGGGCGATCAGTTGACTTTCAAAGGCAATTCGCCGGACGAAGCTCAGGTCACCCAGTTTGGTCGCAGCCTCGAATTCTCGAACGGACTGTTCTCGAACTTAAGCATCGAAACGACCCGTGCCGAGATACAGAATCAAAATGCACCGCAGAAGGCCAACGCCGACGGCGAGACGCCTAAGATCGGTATCGTGAATTTCACGATCAAGACCGCATACACCCCGTCGAAAGCGGCAGGTTCGAGCAACACTGTTCCGACGACAGCTTCGGCTCCGGGAGCAGCTCCTACGCAGCCCGCACAGGTCGCAAAAAATTAACGCCCAAACAAGGAAACTACGATGTTAGAGAAAATCAAAAACCTCAAATGGCACTTCCAGCTAATGATCCTCGTCGGCGTGGCATCGCTGATCTACGCGAGCGTCTGGTACTTTGTGACCAGCGAGACGCGTGCCGAGATCACCGTGCTGACGGACCAGGTCGCGCAGCTTCAGCAGAAGAATGAGACTGCACGTCTCGCGACGCAGCGTATCAATGAGTTTCGCTCGCTCTACGCCAGTAAGGCGGCGGAGTACGAGGAACTAAAAGTTTTGCTGCCGGAACAGCGTGAGCTGACAAACGTTTTGCAGGGCCTGCAGGACACGGCGAACGACAGCAAGCTGATCGTGATGCGCTTCAGCCCTCGTGACGAGACGCAGCAGGACATGATCATGGCCAAGCCGGTCGAGGTCGAGGTTGACAGCAATTTCAACAGCCTGCGTGCCTTCTTTGAACAGATGGCAAAATTGCCGCGAATCGTGTCGATCACTGATTTTAAGATCAACCAGCTCGACAAGCAGACCGAGAACAAGACGCTCCATGCACAGTTTTTGCTGACGGCATACTACGCAGCTCCGACCGATCTAAACGCAGCACCTGCGGCGGCACCGGGAGCACCGGGAGCGGCACCTGCACCGGCAGCAGCACCCGGAGCGGCTCCGGCACCTGCGGCGGTTCCTGTCAAACAGTGATCGGACGACCATAAGTTCTACCAAAAGAGAAAAAGCCATGATTAACAAATCGACACCAATACGATTAGCCTGTTTGACCGCGATCGCCGCTGCGTTCGTGCTCGTCAGCGGACAGTTTTCGTCAGTCAATGCACAACGCGATCCGTTCGCAAAGGCGAGCTGGGCAAAGGAAAAGAAAGTTGCCCCTGCCGGCAATGCTTCAACGAAAACGCCCAAGACCGGAGTCGCCGCGACGCCTGTGACCTACGGAGCCCCGATGATCGAAGCCCGCATTGAGTACTACAAACGGCTTCGCGAAGTCGCCGCCGCTAACGGCCAGCCGCTGCCGAAAGTGACCAGCGTTCTCACGCTCAATGAAATGAATGTCACGGGCATCTTCAAAACGCCACGCGGTTACGCTGCGATGGTCGAGGCGACGCCGATCAAGCTCTCGTACACGATCTATCCGGGCGAAAAATTCTTTGACGGACAGCTCGTCGCGGTCGAAGAGAACAGGCTCGTATTCCGTAAGGTAATCAAGACCGGCCCGGGCAAATTTGTCGCTTCGGTCGAGAATAAGCCTTTGCAGCAATATAACATGAAAGCCGTCGTCCAAGGCACGGCACCTGCTCAGGGCGAAGAGAAGCCGGTTCAGGTAGCAACGGCCGTTCCGGTCGTTGGTTCGCCAATGGGCCCGATCGTCTCGCCGCTTGATGAGATGAACAGTGCCCCGCCGGTCGACGACACCAAGAAAAAGCCGACGAAAAAGCCCGCCAAGGTCGCTAAGTCGGGCAAATAGCAATTTCTATGGATCGCGAACTCTGCGATCCGAACCCTGGGAACATTTCGAAGATCTTGCCCTAAGAAGATCATTTCTGTAACGGAGGAAACATGAATTCTCTTATCATAGTCAGCGATGTGGTCAAACGTACCGCTTTCGCATTTCTTTTAGTCGCTACGCTGGTATTCACAGCAACGGCGCAAAAGGTCGATCCGAAATCCGAAGGGCTTCGCTATGGCGATGCCGGATTTCGTGGCGAACCGATCAATCTTAGTGTTGTTAATGCCGACATCCGCGACATTCTCAGCTATATTACCGACCAGTACGGCATCAACTTTGTGATCGACAAATCGGTCAAAGAAGTGCCGGTGACGGTCAAACTCAGCGATGTTCCATGGAATGTCGCGCTCGACTCGGTGCTGCAATCGCAGTCGCTGAATGCACAGGTCAACGGCAACATTCTGCGTGTCGTCGATTCGAAAGTGCTTTCGGACGAGATCGATCTGCGTGCGAAATTAATGGACGGTGCCATCGACGGCTCGCCGCTTTATACCGAATTTCTCAGGCTCAATTACGCTCGTGCGTCGGGAACGCTTACCGAGTCAGCCGGCCCTGCGGGCGGAACGACTACAGGTACATCGAGCGGCGGCGGTGGAGCATCTTCCGGTGCAGGCTCAGGCGGCAGCGATCAGGGAATCCTGGGAATCGTCAAAAAACGCCTTTCACGCCGTGGCACTGTTGAGGTCGATGGCCGCAGCAACACGCTCATCATCACCGACGTAAAACAGAACATCGACGCGATCCGCCAGTTGGTCTCATACCTAGACCAGCCGGAACCGCAGGTTGAGATCGAAGCACGCATCGTCGTCGCTTCGAGAAACTTCAGCCGCGACATCGGTGTTCAACTCGGTGCAATAATTGCCGGTCGCCAGTTTGGCGCGGCGGGCGGCACACTTCCGGGCAGCGAATTTGGTGTCCGGCCGGTTCCGGGCACGCCTAATGGAGCCGTTGGAAACGACATGTTCTCGAAGATCGCCAATACGGTCATCGGCCTTACGACCGGCGTTTTTGGAACCGCTCAGATCAATATGCTGATCTCAGCCGGTGAACAGAAAGGACAGGCAAAGGTCATCGCGACACCGCGTGTGACAACGCTCAACAACCGTCCGGCAGAGATCAAGAGCGGCACGAAAATTCCGGTCACGACCATTCAGCCGGGAAGCGCCGCAGGTGGAGCGGTCATCGCTACGACACAGTACGTTGACGTCCCGCTTCGACTTGCGATCACTCCGCAGATCACCGATCTCGGAACGGTCATCCTCAATGTTGTTGCTGAAAACAGCTCCACGGCAACGGTGGTTGGCGGAGCCGCTCCGGCGATCAATACTCAGAGCATGACAACGCAGGTCACGGTTCCCGATGGCGGAACGACCGTTGTCGGCGGTGTTCTGTTCGACGACGAGCGTGAAAGCACGGACCGCACACCGGGCCTCTCTAGGATCCCGCTGCTCGGCAACCTGTTCAAACGAAAGGGCGTCTCGCGTAATACGAACGAGATACTGTTCTTTATTACACCGAGGATCACGCGTCCGGAAACATTGAACCCGAATCAGGGAGCGCAGGTTCGACCTGCTTCGATCCTGCAGCCGGTGCCCATGGGCAATCCGCCTTCAAACTCGACCCGCAACACCGAAACCCCGACGCCCGTCGTTCAGGGACCAGCGGTAACACGGCCGGACATCGCAACCGTT
>JANLTF010000084.1:0-2194 GCA_031362825.1 Acidobacteriota bacterium
TCTATTGTTGATGCGAGAGTTGAAACGTGAGCGATCGGTCACACTATTGGCGTTGTTCTTTATCGCATTCAATGGATCGCTCATTAAATATGCTCAGGAAGTGCGAATGTACAGCCTGTTGATGTGCGTTTCGCTATTTTCGATATGGCTGTTTTCCCGTTATTTTATCAAGGGAAAAGGGCTTGTTCCTCTCATAATTATAAATATCGTAATGGTTTACAGCCATTATTTTGGCTGGTTTGTCGTACTGAGCGAGGTAGCGGCGATCGTCATATTCCAACGCATCAAGATCAGGGCGATATTGATAATGTTTGGATCGACGCTGCTGGCATTTTTGCCATGGGCGATCGCGGTCATTAGTTACGCACGTGCGGGAGCCGAGGTCGGGCAGAATATTGGCTGGATGCAAAAACCGTTGCCGGCGAATATTATTCAGTTGATCTTAAACCTCGTCGAGCCGTTCTATTTTGCAACGAGCAATGCCGTTCCGTATTCGATCTATAAGGTTTCGCTGCCGATATTACTGATACTCGCGATCGCCGTTCTTCTGTTTTGTGTGAAGTGGTACAGGAACAAGACTGCGACCGGATCGGAGCCGCTTTGGATGCTAATAATATTCGCTGGAATACCTGTCTTTATTGCATTCACCGCAAGCTGGCTGCTGCCCTATTCGATCTGGGGAACACGGCATTTGATCATTATTTTTGTTCCACTTGCGATTCTTGTGGCGATAGTTGTAAGTGAAATGGAGCAAAAAACGTTACGGATTGGTGTGCTTTCGCTAGTCATGTTATTTACGGGCTACGCGTTCGTCTTGACCGCTCAGCGCTCAACGACGCAATATTCGTGGTGTGCGTGGGAACCGCTGACGGCCGAATCGAAATTTCCCGCGAAGGCAAATATCTATTCCGGCGAAGACCTAGTCGCTTATCACCTTTGGTTTGCAAACAAGTCGATGCCGGAACGAAAGATCTTTCGTGTTGACGGTCTCAATGGCGTGAACGAGGACAAAGCCTACTTCCTGCCTCGTGGATTCGAAGAGATCGAAAAGGTTTCCGTCGAAGACCTAAACGACAAACAGTTTTGGATCGCATTCAGGACCAAGAATTGGGATATGAATGCAGGCTTCACTAACGACCTTCGCGGTCGAGGTTACACTGTCGGAACGCCGCAGGTTATTCTAGCCAATGGCGAGATGGCGATTCTTGTTGACTTCTCAAAGAACAATTAGACTTCCTATTTTCGCTTCCACCTAACGCCTTCTTTGGTGTCTTCTAAAATAATGCCTTTTGCTGCGAGTTCGTCGCGGATCTCGTCGGAGCGGGCGAAGTTTCGGTTTTGACGCGCGTCCTGACGCTCGGCGATGAGGGCGTCGATATCGTCGTCTAGGATCTCAGTCGATTCGGCACCGAAGATACCCAATACGGAATCGAATTTAGAGATCGCGTCGAGGACTGCGGTTTGATCTTCGGCGCTCAGGCTGTCGTTTGCCATGAGCGTGTTTATTTCGCGGACCATGTCGTGGACGGCGGCTAGCGACGCAGCCGTGTTCAAATCGTCGTCCATTGCGGTTTCGAATCGTTCGAGTGCGATCGAGGCGGAAACACGACCGGTAGGCAGTGTGTTAACCGTCGCGGATGATGACGTTATGGCACCCTCCCTACCGGTCGGGTTTCTGCCTTTTACCAACGAGCGGAAATTTCGCAGGCGTTCGACCGTTGATTCTGCGCCTTGCAGGCCTTCGAATGTGAAATTCAATTGTTTGCGATAGGGAACCGAGAGCAACAAATATCTGATCGCGAGCGGCGAATAGCCTTGTGCGGAAAGATCGCGAAATGTGAAAAAGTTTCCCTTCGACTTGGACATCGTTACGTCGTCAATCTTGAGAAATTCGCTGTGGATCCAATATTTGGCAAAAAGCTTTCCGGTCGCTCCTTCGCTTTGTGCGATCTCATTTTCGTGATGCGGAAATTGCAGGTCCTGTCCGCCGGCGTGCAGGTCGAACGTCTCACCGAGATATTTCATCGCCATCGCTGAGCACTCGATGTGCCATCCCGGACGGCCTCGGCCGAACGGGGCGTCCCAGCCGGGCTGTTCGTCTTCGCCGACAAGTTTCCAGAGGGCAAAATCGCGAGCGTCTTCCTTGTCGTATTTATCGGTGTCGATGCGCTCGCTGCCGCCGTCGCGGTTTCCG
>JANLTF010000092.1:0-3945 GCA_031362825.1 Acidobacteriota bacterium
TTGGGAGTGTGGGCGTTTTTCGGCGGCGTAAGGGCTTGGAACTTGGGAGTGTGGGCATACTTCGGCGTCGAAAGGGCTTGGGCCTTTGGAGTGTGGGCATACTTCGGCGTCGTAAGGGCTTTGACCTTTGGAGTGCGGGGATATTCCAGTGGAATGCGGGCTTACGCCCTTGGAGTGCGGGTATATTCCAGTGGAGTGCGGGCTTACACCGTTGGAGTGCGGGCTTACGACGGCGGAGTGCGGGCATATTCCATTGGAGTGTGGGCTTACACTTTTGGAGTGCGGGCATATTCCAATGGAGTCTGGGCTTGGTTGGGGGAATGCTTGAATATGACGGGGAGTTGTGCTAAATTTCCGCTACTCGGAGGCGGCCGTTGCGGCTTCGGGAATCTAAACCCTTAGGAGAAAAATAATGCCAGTACCATCACCAAAGTGGTATCCGACGAATCTACAGGCTCGGGCCGCTTGGCACGCTAATAACAATGCTCACGCGCAGGCTGAGGGGCTGAATTACGGGCTGACGCAGGCGAATCTTGACCAGATCAAGGACGACAACAACATGATGCAGTTCATCGCGGGAGCGTTTGTGACGCTTGAGGCGTTTGATAAAGCGTGGACTGAGTTTCGCAACGGCATTACGACCTCGGCTGTCGGGACGCCGCAGTTCGACATACCGGATGCACTCGCTCTGCCCGGGGCTGCCACGCTCGTTCCGAATGGCATCTTTCAACGCGTGATCGAATACCGCGAGGTTGTGATGTCGCAACTGAATTACACCACCGAGGTCGGCGCCGCCTGGGGCTACGAGGGCTCGACGCCGCAGCCGCTCAATCCCGCCGATGTCAAACCGACGATCACCGTCGAGGGCGCCGCGACCAATTCGCACTTCTCCGTCGTCGCCGCCAAACGCGAACAGGCCGATTCGTTCAAGGTCTTCGTGCTACGCAAAGGCGCCGCCGGCTGGGTCGAGGTCGCCACCGCCACCGGTAAATCCATC
This sequence comes from Acidobacteriota bacterium, assembly GCA_031362825.1. Classification (GTDB taxonomy): domain Bacteria; phylum Acidobacteriota; class Blastocatellia; order Pyrinomonadales; family Pyrinomonadaceae; genus OLB17. Next base: position 998 of record JANLTF010000092.1, read on the forward strand.
GACGTCCACCTAACACCCCAAGTCCCCGGCGAACCCGAACAAATGCAGGTCCGCATCCAACTAAGAAAAAACAACCAAGACTACGGCCAACCCAGCGACCCCGTCTACGTAACCATCAATCCGTGATCGAATAAGTTGCCACTAGCTTCAGCTAGTGGATGAGGTGCAAACATTCCGGGCGTTAGCCGAACCTCCTTGGGCTAAAGCCCGGAACTTTTTTATCAGGCTGTCCACTAGCTGAAGCTAGTGGCAACTCATAAAGCAGCGAGACGCCGACGCGGCCGGCGTAGTCAGTAGTCAGAAAAATGTCGTTGACAGCACCCGAATGTGGGATACCTTCAACGACATTTGTTCGTACCGCGCAGATTGTTCTTCCGCAATTATTTTATGATGACCGGGCTGTCGATCTGGATGTTGTTGGCACGGAACGAGGTTGCGGTGAAACGCTGGAGGTCGGCGACGGCTTTGTTGTAGTCGGTCTCGGCACGGATCTCCGCGTTGCGGGCGTTGGTGAGCGAGTTTTCCCGCGTGAACAGCAGAAACGTCGTCGAGCGTCCGGCGTCGTACAGTTTGCGTTCACCGTCAAGCTGTATCTCGGCACTCTCGCGAGCACGGCGGGCCGTCAGAACGCGTTGACGTGCGGTCTCGACCGCTTGCACGGCATTACGCACCTCAACGATCACAGCCTGCTCCTGCGAACGCGTCTGTGCCGCAATGCGTTCGCCTGTGATCCTGGCTCCTTCCAAATTGGCTTTCGCCGTGCGGTTGCGGAAAGGGAACGAAATCGTCACGCCAACCGAATAATTCGGAGCGTCACTGCGAAACATATTCGCAAACGACCTGTTAAAACCGCCAAACAGATAGCCGGGCGAAGCCGGTATCAGGATCGTGTCGTTCAGGATCGGCGGCAGGTTGACCGTCGGCACCGCTCGGATCTGATTGATCGCATTAAAGAGACGAAGGTCGGAGGCCGACGAATAAAGATTGGTCGTCGATGCTGCGTTCGTGCCGCTCCGCGAAAGTCCGTCCAATGAAAACGTCGTGTTCAGATCGATCTGCGGCCGGACCTGATTTTTGAAATAAGCAACGTCCACCTGATTGATCTCTTCCGCCAGCTTGAGGCGTTTCAGCTCAAATCGATTCTCCATCGCATCCTTCATCGCCTCGTCAAAATTGACCGGCAGAGGACTAACCGTCGGCGTGTCCGTAGGGACAAGCGTCTGGCTCCATTCCGGTGCGGTCGGGTCTTTGATGATCAGTTCCTTTAGGGCGTTCTCAGTTACAGAGACCTGCTGTGTCGCCAGCAGAAGCGAGCCTTCGCGGTTGGCAAGTTCCGTCTCAACCTCAGCCCGTGCCAACGGAGCAGCCGCTCCGGCGTCGATCTTGGCTTCTATCTGACGGAGGTTTTCTTTCGCGAGATTTACGTTCGCAACCTGATTTTGCTGGTCCCGCAGAGCAAACACGAGATCCCAATACGTCCGCTGAACCTGAGCAATTGTGCCGGTCGCATTCAAGCGAAAATCGGTATCAGACTGCTGAAGCTGTTTCTTAGCGATCTTGATTGCCTGACGTTTGCTGTCGATATTGAAGTTCCGAGCCAGCGGCTGCGTAAAACTGATACCAGTGCTAGACGTATAGATCGCACTATTGCCGACCGTGGAAACCGATCCCGAACTCGCCTGTGCCTGAGCAAAGGCATTCTCGGTGCGATTATTGTTGAAGAAAACCTGATAATTTCCGCCGCCTGGTTTTACAAACTGTGAAAAACTCGAACTTACTCTGAAATCGTTTGTTCCGGCATTTCCGGTCGTCGAGCTATGCGAAAAATTTGGCGAAATGCTAAAGACCGGATCGTAAATTCCCAACCGGGACCGCAGCGAAGTTTCTGAGATCCGAACATCTGTTCGCGAGATCTCAACTCCATTATTGTTGGCCAAAGCCCTACGTATAGCGTCGTCGATCGATAGCGGCAAAGGCTGCGATTGCTGAACACCGACCCGCCCAAGATTTGAATTCGGAGCAGCGATCGCTGTTTCGTTGTCCGCGGCAGTGGTATATACCACAGGAACCGACTTCGCTATATCGGTAGTATTTTTGGCGATCTGCGGCTCTTGGCCATTAGCCGCGACGGCCAACAGGCTCAGCGAAAAGCACGAGGAAAGAAAGGTCTTTGAACGGGAAAGAATCATTATTGGATCGCTCCGGTAAACTCCGAATTGTCTAGCTTATTGCTTAAAAACTCAAACAGGCAATACGGCGGACATATTGTGATTGTTTCAACAAACTTAGTTTACGTCAAAAGTCGGCGGTTCGGCTCGAAATCAAGTTGTTCGTTGAAATTTCCTTGTATTTGCGATATCTTCGAATCTTTAACAAACGCAATTTTAGGGAGGATATTTTTCAATAATGGGAATCAAAGTAGGTATTAACGGATTTGGACGCATCGGACGGGCAGTCGTCCGCACATGGCTCGGCGATTCGGACATCGATCTGGTCGCGGTCAATGACCTGACGGATACAAAAACACTGGCGCATCTGCTCAAATACGACTCGGTAATGGGCAATCTCGATCACGACATCAACTCAGCCGACGGCAAGATCAATGTTGGTGGCGATTCGTTTCGGGTTTTCTCGGAAAGAGACCCTGCGGCGATCGATTGGGCATCGGTCGGCGCGGAGATCGTCATCGAATCGACTGGCCATTTTACTAACGCTGATGACGCTAAAAAGCACCTTCGCGGCGACGTAAAGAAAGTTATTATCTCGGCTCCCGCTAAGAACGAGGACGTAACCATCGTACTCGGCGTCAACGAAGGAATGTACGACGCGGCCAATCATCACATCGTTTCAAACGCGTCATGCACGACCAACTGCCTCGCACCGGTAGCAAAGGTCATCCACGAGAATTTTGGCATCAAAAATGCCCTGATGAACACGATCCACAGCTA
>JANLTF010000097.1:0-2235 GCA_031362825.1 Acidobacteriota bacterium
CGGAAACCCGACCGGTAGGGAGGGTGCCATAACGTCATCATCCGCGACGGTTAACACACTGCCTACCGGTCGTGTTTCCGCCTCGATCGCACTCGAACGATTCGAAACGGCAATGGACGACGATTTTAACACCGCCGCCGCCCTGGCCGCCGTCCACGACATGGTCCGCGAGATAAATACGATCATGGCGATCGACACTCTGGGCACCGACGAGCAGACAGCCGTTCTCGACGCGATCGTAAAATTCGATTCGGTACTCGGCATCTTCGGTGCAGAATCAACCGAGATCCTCGACGCCGACATCGATGCACTGATCGCAGAAAGACAAAATGCACGTCAAAACCGTGATTTTGCCCGCTCGGACGAGATCCGCGATGAACTCGCCGCTAAAGGCATTATTCTGGAAGATACAAAAGAAGGCGTGAGGTGGAAGCGGAAATAAGAATCTAATTGTTCTTTGAGAACTCAACAAGAATCGCCTGCTCGCTGTTCGCATTGATGAACTCCGGAACTCCCATCGTGTAACCTCTAGCGCGAAGGTCGTTTATGAATGGTGCAGTCAGATCCCATTTTGTCGTCCTAAATGCGATCCAAAACCTCTTCTCGTTCAGGTCTTCGGTAGATACGGTTCCGACCGCGTCGAATCCGCGAGGAAGGAAATAGGCCTTATCCTCATTGATGCCCTTGAGCCCGTCAAGACGTACAATTCTTCGATCCGGAAACGTTCGGTTCGCGAACCAGAGATGATAAGCAACGAGGTCTTCGCCGGAATAGATCGTAGCGTTGAAAGGTAGATCACTATTTAAGGTCAGCGGCTCCCACGCACACCATGAATATTGCGTCGTTTCCCGCTGAGCCATCAGCACGAAGGCGTAACCGGTAAATAACACGGCCAACGAGAGCACAGCAATTCGTACTGTCTTTTGTTCCACTTCAAGCACAGCTATCGCCAAAAAGACCGCAAGTGGAACAAAGACAATGATCAAATGACGCGTTCCCCAAATCGAATACGGCAGCAGCCAGCTTGCGGCAAACGCAATCAGCACGGGCATTCCGCCGAATATTATCAGCATCCAAAGCGGCTCCGAATCCGTGGATGTTTTGTTCTTGTTCCACTTCACACAAAACAGTGTTGCACCGGCCGCCAGAATGAGCAGCATCGGCAATGAGACCTTGTAAACGGAAGACGGATCAACACTGCTCGCCGCAAAATAGAATGGCTCAACGAGGCTCAATATTAGTTGGACGATATTCACCAGCGACGGCTTTTGCATCCAACCGATATTCTGTCCAACCTCAGCTCCGGCTCGCGCACAACTAAAGACCGCGATGGCCCATGGCAAAAAAGCCAGTAGCGTCGAACAGAACATTATTAATATTGCCCTGATCTTGATCCGTTGAAATACAACGATTGCTGCGACCTGGCTTACGACAACAAACCAGCCAAAATAATGGCAATAGACCATTACGACGTTGATAATTATGAGTGGAATGAGGCTCTTGCCTTTTATAAAGTAGCGGGAAAACAGCCAGATCGAGAACAGCGACACGCACATCAGCAGGCTGTACATCCGCACTTCCTGAGCGTATTTGATGAGCGATCCGTTAAAAGCGATGAAAAACAGAGCCAAAACGGTAACCCAACGATCACGCTTCAGCTCTCGCATCAATAAAAGAAACGGAATTAGTGCCGCGATAGAAAAACCGACAGGCATCAACCGAAGCCAAAACAGACCTTCGCCACCAATACCGATCCACACTTTGAGCAATAGATAAAAAAGCGGCGGATGAATGAGGTCTTGGGCGACGAATGAAAGGATCGAGTTCCACGAGTGCTCCGCAGCATGTACGCTGAAGATCTCATCAAACCAGAGACAAGATTCCGTCAGTCGCCATAATCGTGCCGCGACATACGTCGCACAGAGAATAGCTGTCAGAATAATGCCGGTTTTTCGATTCATCTTGGTAACTATTAACTTTTAACTAAGATGTACTAAATGAGAAAATGAGATTCTTATTTGGGTCAGTCAATAGTTGTTAGTTAGAAGTTGACAGTTTCAGAGCGTGACGTTTGGGCAGAGTTTGCCGTCGATGCTTGTGTAGAATAGCTCAACTTCCTTGAAAGTGTCGGTGTCGCGGCAGTACGACAGGCAGCGGTCGTAGGGTTTTGAGTAGATGTGGATACTTATGGCACGCTCGTTAAATTCGGGCAGATTGAGGACCTGATGCACCGGC
>JANLTF010000105.1:0-3251 GCA_031362825.1 Acidobacteriota bacterium
TACATCTACAACGCGGGATCGAAAGACGAACAGCAGACCATGATCTCAGAGGAAACCGACGAAAAATGGCAAGCCCCGCTCTCCGCCATCTTCGAACCGAACCCGAAAGATGCGAACCAAGTATTCTTCTGCTCGGAAAAAGACGGCTACAATCACCTTTATCTCGTCACACTCGAGGCGGAAACACGACCGGTTGGGAGTGTGTCCGACCCGTCAGCGAGAGCACAGGAAGGTGGAAAAGCTATCAGGGATGAGGCAAAGGTCACGCAGTTGACCAAAGGGAACTGGCAGATCGAATGGGCAAAATGGGTCGCAGGCGGCAAGTCGATAGCTTTCTCCTCAACCGAAGAATCAGCGGACGAGCGGCAGTTATACCTTCTCAATACCGAGAGTGGCGAAAAGGACAAACTTCAGTCTTACGAAAAAGGAATGAAGACGTCACCGCAGATGGACGAGCAAAACGCCGTACCGACCGTGATCTACAGCTTTTCACAATGGCAAACGCCGGACGAACTCTACTCACAAAAGGTTTGCGATGCCTGCAAGGAAGGCGAAGCCGTAACGCCACTGACGAAGACGGTTCCTGCATCATTTGCCGCACGTAAGTGGAACGCTTCACGATTTGTAGATATTCCGTCGCGCGATGGAAAGAAAATACCGTCGAAGTACTATCTGCCGGCTGACCACGATCCCAAGAAGAAGTATCCAATGGCGATCTTCGTCCACGGTGCGGGTTATTTGCAGAACACGATCAACGGTTGGAACAATTATTATCGCGAGTTTATGTTCAACCAGTTGCTGACGCAGAAAGGCTATGTCGTACTCGATATCGACTATCGCGGATCGGCGGGTTACGGACGCGAATGGCGGACCGATGTTTACGATTTTCTCGGCGGCAAGGACATGGACGACCATATCGACGCGATCGATTTTATGGTCAAAAATTACGGTGTCGATCAAAAACGCATCGGTGTCTACGGCGGCAGCTACGGCGGATTTATGGCCGGAATGCTCGCGATGCGTGCTCCTGAGCGAATCGCAGCGGCGGCGGCTTTGCGTCCGGTGTTTGATTGGAAAAATTACTACGCTTCGTCGCCAGGCTACACAGCTCAGCGTCTCGGCTTCCCTGACAAAAACCCCGAAGCCTACAAACGCTCGTCGCCGATCTCATACGCCGACAAACTCGAACGCCCGCTGCTCATCCTTCACGGAATGTCCGATGACAACGTCCACGTCCAGGATTCTGTGCAGTTGATAGAAAAACTCATACGCCTCGGCAAGACAAAATATTTCGAAGCGATGCTATATCCATCCGAAAACCACGCCTTCGTCCGCCCCGAAAGCTGGACCGACGAATACACGCGGATTTTTAATTTCTTCGAAAAACACCTAAAATGATTTTTCACCGCAGAGACGCGAAGACGCAGATCAAAAACTAGGAAAAATAGATATGTCGTTCGAATCGAGTTTAATCTCGCCTTCTCTTGGTTCTGTTAAATATTCATTTCTATTCTCCGCGTCTCCGCGTCTCTGCGGTTAAACTATCCCTATGAGAATTCTTGTCACCGGCGGAGCCGGATTTATTGGATCGCACCTTTGCGAACGGTTGTTGAACGAAGGCAACGAGGTCATCTGCCTCGATAATTTTTTTACCGGACGTAAGGCAAATATTACCCATTTGCTCGGAGATAGTGCGTTCGAACTCGTCCGCCACGACGTTACCGAGCCGATCTTGCTCGAGGTCGATCAGATATATAACCTTGCCTGTCCCGCGTCGCCGGTCCATTATCAATACAATCCGATCAAGACCGTCAAGACCAACGTGATGGGAATGATCAACATGTTGGGGATGGCAAAGCGCGTGAAAGCTCGTATTTTGCAGGCTTCGACATCTGAGGTCTACGGCGATCCGGTCGAGCATCCGCAGACCGAATCGTATTTCGGCAACGTCAACCCGATCGGCCTTCGCAGCTGCTACGACGAAGGCAAACGCGTTGCGGAAACGCTGATGATGGACTATCACCGCCAAAGCGGTGTTGACACGCGTATCATCCGTATTTTCAACACCTACGGCACACGAATGCTCGAAAACGACGGCCGCGTCGTTTCCAATTTTATTGTCCAGGCCCTTCGCGGTGAAAAATTAACAATGTATGGTGATGGTTCGCAAACGCGTTCTTTCTGCTACGTCAGCGACCTCGTCGACGGCATGATTCGCCTGATGAACGCCGAGGGCGGCGACATCCACATGCCCGTAAATATTGGCAACCCCGGCGAATTTACAATGAAAGAACTCGCCGACGAGATCGCAAATGTGACTGGCAAGCCGATCGACATCGGATACCTTCCATTGCCGCAGGATGACCCCCGTCAGCGCAAGCCAAATATTGAGCGGGCAAAGACGTTGTTAGGCTGGGAACCGACAGTACCGCTTCGCGAAGGGCTGCAACACACGGTAGAATACTTTAAGCAGACTATTGCGACCTAAATTATGAAGATACTCATCACCGGCGGCGCCGGATTTATCGGCAGCCACCTCTCCGACAAACTTATTGGCCAGGGCCACGAGGTCACTGTGATTGACGACCTCTCGACAGGCCGTTATGCAAACATTGCTCATCTCGAGGATAAACCCGGATTTCGGCTCATCATCGACACTGTGTTAAATGACCGTCTGATGGAAGAACTGATCCGCGAGACTGACCGCGTCTACCATATGGCAAGCGCCGTCGGCGTCCGGCTGATCATGGAACAGCCCGTCAAAACGATCGAAACGATCTTTCACGGTACTGACATTATTCTCAAATACTGTTCGCGCTACCGTAAGCGTGTACTTATTCCGTCAACGAGCGAGGTTTACGGCAAGGGCATTTCGGTTCCCTTCAACGAGGAAGACGATTTACTTACCGGCGGCACCGACAAACACCGCTGGGCTTACGCGTGTGCGAAAACGCTCGACGAATTTCTCGCTCTTGCACATTGGAAGGAAACACAGCTTCCCGTCGTCGTCTGCCGTTTGTTCAACACTGTCGGACCGCGTCAGACCGGACAATACGGAATGGTCGTCCCGCGTTTCGTCCACGCTGCGTTAAAGAACGAGACGATCGAGATCCATGGCGACGGCACGCAATCTCGTTGCTTTGGCCATGTTCTCGATGTCGTCGAAGGTTTGACGGCCTTGATCGAGACTCCTGCGTGTTTCGGCACGGTCGTTAATCTCGGCAACAGCGAAGAATGTTCGATCAACGACC
>JANLTF010000111.1:0-1933 GCA_031362825.1 Acidobacteriota bacterium
ATGATCGACGACATGCGGAAATAAACGCCAGGACCGCCAAAAACATAATTTGCCTGCACTTCCCTTTTGCCTTGCTTTGAGCGAGAATCGAGATGTTCGCCGGTTCAATCTCAGGAGCACAGAAGTTATGAAGAAAGCAGCATTGTTTTTCGTCGTTTTTCTCCTATTTTCCTTCACCGCGATTGCTCAACCGCCTGGCCCGAACCAGCAGCAGCAGGAACTCGCCAAGTACATTCGCGAAAATTACGACAAACAGGAAGTGATGATCACGATGCGCGACGGCGTGCGGCTTTTCACCTCAATTTACACGCCTGAGAAAAAAACACAGAAATATCCGATACTACTAAACCGCACACCTTACACCGTTTCGCCCTACGGGAAAGACAAGGACGGTAAAGACCAGTTCAAGGGCTCGCTCGGACCCGACGCTCTATTCGCAAAGGAAGGTTATATCTTCGTTTATCAGGACGTTCGCGGCCGCTGGATGAGCGAAGGCAAATTCGAAGACGTGCGGCCCGACATTGCCAACACCGACAAGACGAAGATCGACGAATCGACCGACACCTACGACACGATCGATTGGCTGATCAAAAATATTCCAAACAATAACGGCAAGGTCGGCATTTACGGTATTTCGTATCCCGGCTTTTACGCGTCCGCAGGCTCGATCGATTCGCATCCGGCCTTAAAAGCGTGCTCACCGCAGGCACCTGTCAGCGATTGGTTTAACGGCGATGACATGCATCACAACGGTGCGGTGTTTCTCGCGCAGAATTTCTCCTTTTTTCAGGGATTTGGCCAAGACCGACCCCAGCCGACATCGACCGGCGACTATATGAAGCCGTGGAAGGGCCGAAATACGCAGGACGGCTATGACTTTTATCTACAGCTCGGCGGCCTGAAAGAGATCTCCGACTATTATCAAACAGCCCTCGGCACACGCATCAAGTTTTGGGACGACATGATGGCCCATCCGAACTACGACCAGTTCTGGAAAGACCGTAATATCTTGCCCAAGCTGAAAAATATCACCTGCGCGACCATGACGGTCGGCGGGTGGTACGACAACGAAGACCTTTACGGTGCGCTCAAGACGTATCAGCATATTGAGAAACAGAATCCCGGCATATTTAACGTCCTCGTCGTCGGCCCTTGGGATCACGGCGGCTGGAGCCGAAACGACGGCGACTGGCTCGGAACGGCGTATTTCGGCAGCAAGACCGGCGAGTACTACCGCGAGAAGATGGAGCTGCCCTTTTTCGATCATTTCCTCAAAGATAAGGGCGACATCTCCGCCATAAAAGAGGTAAATCTATACGACACCGGCTCGCACGAGTGGCGTGGCCTCGAAAACTACGAGCCGAGGACGTCGACCGACACCGCGATCTATCTGACGCCGAACGGCGGCCTCTCTTTCGTCGCCCCAAAATCCGCCGGCCGCGACGAATACATATCGGATCCCGCCAATCCGGTTCCCTATACACAGAAGATCACGCGCAATTACCCGCGTGATTTCATGACCGAGGATCAAAGATTCGCTAGCACTAGGCCCGACGTTCTGGTTTACCAGAGCGAGATCCTCACTGAGGACATTACCGTCACCGGCGATATTAAACCGTCGCTCTTTGTCGCCTCAAGCGGCACGGACTCTGACTTTGTCGTCAAGCTGGTCGACGTTTTCCCTGATGATTACAGTTTTCCCGCTAATCAAAGGCCCCCGCAAAACTCGGCATGGACCGTTTTTCAGCCCGGCGGTTACCAAATGTTATTGCGGGGCGAGCCGATGCCAGCGAGGTTTCGAAACAGTTTCGAAAATCCGCAACCGCTCACGCCAAATGCTGCGACAAAGCTAGCATTCACAATGCCTGGCGTCGCTCATACATTCAAAAAAGGCCATCGGATAATGGTCCAAATACAAAGTACGTGGTTTCCG
>JANLTF010000123.1:0-13795 GCA_031362825.1 Acidobacteriota bacterium
AAATTATTACATTTTTGCTTGCTAAAAAGACCGATTTGGGGTAAAAAATTCAAAGCAATTCTATTCCGACAAAGTTATCTGCCGATAAATGTTCTGAATAACCTTTTACGATCTGGAACGTAATCTCTATATTAGACAAGAGTTTCGACCCTCCCCTCATCGCAAAAGCTTCCGGCTCCACTGGCAGAGAATCGAACGAATTACGAGATCTTAAGGAGAAAAAAAGAATGAGAGTATTTCCGTCAAACGTTTCCGCGACGGTCAAGAAAATTGGTCTGTTTCTGACCGTGTCGATGCTTTTTGCAATTTCGGCAATGGCACAGACCCAATCCACAGCCGCCGATCTAACCGGGACGGTAACCGACCCGACCGGAGCCGTCGTAGCGGGCGCCACCATTCGTGCCCGCAGCCTCGCTACCGGCATCAGCCGAACGGCCGTTTCCGACTCGCAGGGAAACTATCAGCTCGTCGGCCTGCCGCCTGACGAATATGAAGTTTCGGCTGAGGCCGCGACTTTCAAAAAGAGCGTCATTTCGGGCGTAAGACTTACGGTTGGCCAGAGTGCGAACCTTACGATCAAGCTCGAACTTGGCGAAACCAGCGTTATCGTCAACGTAACTGGTGACGATGTACAGCTCGTCGAAACGTCGAAATCGGGCGTTTCAAACACAATCGATCAACAGAGAATTCTCAACCTACCGATCAATGAACGCAGTGCCACAGGCTTCGCACTGACACTTTCGACCGTCGGCCGCGACAATGGCCGCCCGATCGGCCCGGCACCTACCTCAGGCCTCAACATCGGTGGACAACGTGGACGTTCGACACAGGTCAACGTGGACGGAGCCGACTTTACCGATAACTCGACCAATGCTGCCCGAACGACCGTTTCGATGGAAGCCGTTCAGGAATATCAGGTCGCCACAAACTCGTACACGGCAGAATTTGGCCGTGCCACTGGCGGCGTCGTCAACGTCGTCACCAAACGCGGAACCAACGATTTCCGCGGCAATGTATTCGGATTTATTCGCGATAAATCGATCCAGGCCCGCAATGCATTTTCTCCGATCGCGAGCCCTGATTTTCGCCGAACACAATACGGCGCAACTTTTGGCGGTCCGATCATCAAGGACAAAACATTTGTCTTTGCCGCATACGAACGCCGTCAGCGTGACGAATCCGGATTTTTTACCAGCAACGTGATAGGTGATCTGACCTCATCGGCGACAATTCCGGTAATCGCCGGCGTTAATCCGGTTGCCCGCACTTTTGTGAATCTAACGGCCGCTCAGGCCGCAGCGATCAATCAGCTCGTTGGTACCGGTGTCGCAGCAAATATCTGTGCCGCTCGTGCATATGCCTTCTTCGCGTCGAGCGGAGGCCAGACCGCATTGCTTGGCACAAACCCTCTTACCAGCCCCAATGACGGCAGTGCATGTCCGGCAATTTCGCCGATCACGCCCGGCGTCGTTGGCGGACGATTCCTGCTGACCGGTGCTCCGGTACCGACTGGAACGACAAATGCTGCCGGCCTGCCGATCGCATTTCGGGCCTTGAATAACCTTCAGCGTGTTTTCCCGGTCACTGAAAAGGCCAATTATTTTACGGTTCGCGGTGATCATAATATCAATGCCGACAACCAGATTTCGATCCGTGCCGGTTACAACACTGCCAACGTGACCGGTATTCAGGTCGAATCGCAGAACCAATCGCTCGGACAGAACGATTTCTCGCGTACCGGCATAACGACCGTTAAAGACTTCTCGTTTAACGTGTCGGGCAACTCAACACTTGGTGCCAATATGGCGAACGAGATCCGTCTCGGTTACGGCCGTCGAAATACGACGTTCAGGTCGCAGAACGGAGATGCTGTCGCATATAACATTGCGGGTACGGCATTTATCGGACGCGAACTGTTTTCGCCGGTCGAACGTATCGAAAAACGCCTTCAGGTGATGGACAACTTTAGCTGGATCGTCGGTAACCACACGATCAAGTTTGGCGGCGATATCAACTTTGTCAGCATTCCGAGAGCTCATTTTGAACTGAATTTTGCGGGACTTTTCAATTTCGGAAACTTTACGGCCTCGAATCTAAACGCCGGATTTGCCGGCCTTCCGGATTTCACGCCGGTCCAGAGCTATGGCCTGGGACTTCCGTCAACGTTCGTTCAGGGATTTGGAAATCCGGACAGCGTCATCCGGAACAAGCCGATGGCATTTTTCATCCAGGATTCATGGAAGGTTGACGACCGTCTCACGTTGAATTACGGAATGCGTTATGACATTGAGTTTACTGAAACCATCGCCCCGGTTGGGATTCGCGATCCTTTGACGGGCATCAATCTCTCATCGGCGGACATTCTTGCTGCACAGGACGCTCTTGGCGTTCAACAAGGGTTCCCGCGTGATAAGAACAACTACGCTCCCCGATTTGGATTCGCGTACGATTGGGCCGGCGACGGCAAGACCGTTACACGCGGTTCGATAGGCCTGTATTACGATCACCCGCTGCTCGCCGTCGCGTTTAACTCGGACATCGCCGATGCCGCTCAGCAGCAGCAGTCAGTATTGACCGCCGGTACGCCGGTTCCAGTCGGTGCCGGCGGAGCTACGTTATTGAATTCCGCTCTCGTGTTCCACGGAACAGTTTGCGGAAATCAGGGTTCGAATGCCGCGGTCTGTGCTGCTTTCGGCAACCCCATCACGCCGGGCCTCGCAGCATCGGCTCAGTATCAGTTTGGCCGCCAGCGTTTTAACGACCAGACATTTACCGGTTTTGGAGCTGTCCTGCCGTTCACTTTGCCGGTTTCAAAAAACTTCAAATATGCTTCGGCTATTCAGGCCAATTTGTCGATCGAACGTCAGATCACCAAGGATATGTCGGTTTCGGCCACGTACATTCATGTGGACGCCCGTAACCTGCCGCATCCGACCGATCTGAACGGACCGGACACGGCGTTGCAGATCCAAAACTTCCAACGCTTTTTCGGTGGTGCTCTTCCTACCAGCACGCAGCAGGCCGTTGCATTCTCGATAGCAACAACAGCTCCGGGAACGGCAACTGGCGTTGGCTGTGCCGTGGTGATTCCCGGAATGGTCGCACAATGTCCTAACGGTCGAGTGGTCGCACCTGCGATCGCCAACTTCTTTAGGCCGAACGCGCCGAACTACTTCTTGGCACAAGCTCTCTCGGGCGGCGGTGTAACCAAGGCCGTTCTCGATTCACAGCTTGGCGGTAGCCTACGCACGCCGGGAACGCTCTCGCCTTTCGGAGCGGTCAACGCACAGATCTCGGATGGTTCGTCAAACTACAATGCGATGAACATTGAGGTTAAACGCCGGTTCGCAAACAACATGACTTTCCTAGCGAGCTACACCTGGTCACACTCGATAGACGATTCGTCTGATCTTCAGACCTTGTTGATCCCTCAGGATGTAAGGAATTTCGGTGCGGAAAAGGCCGATTCGCTGTTCGATCAGCGTCACCGCTTTGTATTTAGCGGTCTGGTTACTTCGCCGACAAGCTGGAGAAAAGGAAATGCTTTACAGAAGATCCTTTCGGACTTCACTCTTGCTCCGATCGTCGAATGGTCGTCAGGCCGTCCGTTCAACATCATCACAAACGTCGATGCGAACAACGACCAGTCAAACCAGACCGATCGCCCGGACGTACTTCCGAACGGAACGCTCTGCGTGCCGTCGATTCCCGCGACAGGTACAGGTGCAGTCGCTCCGGGAGCACCATGTTCTATGTTCGACTTTAATGCTCAGGGTCAGCTCGTGTTCGGCACCGGTAGCCTTGGTCGAAACCGCGGTAAAACGCACCAGTTCGCGTCCGTCGATCTTCGCCTCTCGCGAGCGATCAACTTTGGCGAGCGTTTCCGAATCGACCTGATCGCTGAGGGCTTTAACCTCTTCAACCGCTTCAACGAAGGTTCGGCCACGCCATTCTTTACGGACGTAAACACGACCAACCAGCCCGCAGGCAACGGCCGTTACTACAGCCGCCCGACGGCTGCGTATGATGCTCGTCAGTTCCAGTTTGGAGCAAAATTCAGCTTCTAAGCCTACGGCTTGGAACATAAATCTACGGCCGAGCGGTTACTATGCTGTTCGGCCGTATTTCTTTTTTCAATGAGCTTTTCGGATCACATAAAGGCGAAGGCGAGCGAGATCGGTTTTGCAAAGACCGGCATCGCCGCCGCCGATGCCCTCGACACCGAAGCCTTGCATCTCAGCGAGTGGCTCGCTCTTGGCTTCAACGGCAACATGGTCTGGATGGAACGCGAGCCCGAAAAGCGCACGGATCCGCGAATTCTATTTCCCGGGGCGAGATCGATCATCGTCGTCGCTCACAACTATTTCACCGATCATAAACACGACGATAAGCCAGAAAATGGCAAGATCTCACGCTATGCGTGGGGCGATGATTATCACGATGTGCTGCGGGACAAGTTAAAAGAACTGCTTGCTTGGATACAGGCAGAAAGTCCAACGGCGGAAGGTAAGATATGTGTTGATACCGTTCCGCTAATGGACAAAGCCTGGGCCGTCCGTGCCGGTCTCGGCTGGCTTGGAAAGCACTCAAACGTCATCACGACCGAGGTCGGCTCATGGATATTCATCGGTTCGCTCATCCTCAATATCGAGCTCGACTACGACCGGGAGCCCGTTGATGACCACTGCGGCACCTGCACCGCTTGCCTCGATGCCTGCCCGACCGGGGCGATCGTCGAGCCATACATCGTCGATTCGGGAAAGTGTATCTCATACGCTACGATCGAACTTCGCGACGAAACGCTGCCTGCGGAGATCCTTGAGAACCTCGATGGCTGGCTCTACGGCTGCGACATCTGCCAGGATATCTGCCCTTGGAACCGTTTTGAAAAACAAACTGACGAAATGAGATTTGAACCGCGAGAAAACGAGACCTCGCTCGTTCTGGATAGTGTGATCTCGATGACGCACGACGAATACGTCGAACGATTTCGCCGCTCAGCCATGAAACGTACAAAGCTCGGCGGACTCAAACGAAACGCAAGATCTATAAAAAATAGACTCTCCGGAGACATTTAATGGCATCAGCAATATCTAAGGAATTAGTGGCCCACGGACTTTTGATAGCTGCATCGATCATGTTGCTGGCGAACCTGTCCGCCGCACAGACCGCCGCGGCGAGCAAGGAATACAGACGCCTCGTTAACCTGCAAGCTGCCCTGCGTAAGATCCCGATGGACAGACAAGACGAGGAACCGCACCGGTCATTCCTCAAACGAAATGACAAAGACATCGTTTACAGTGACCCATCAGGCGAATGGTATGTCCGCTCCGACCGTTTTTGGAACCTGCACAAAAAGTACAAGACACTCCCTATCGCCGACCAGATAGCCTGGACCGCCGCCGAGAATCAACTTCCCGGCGAATGCGAGGGCTATGCCCCGTGTTACCTTTCGGTTGTCCGCATGACCTACGGCGAATACCTGACGCTTTATCCAAAGGGAAAATACAGCCGAAAGGCCGTTCAGGAGACCGTCAAGTCTCTTGGATACATGGCCGATGACGCGGTCTCGTCAAAGAAAAACTATGATGGGATCGAAGCCGGAGACGACGCTGAATTTACCAAAGCTATTAAAGATCTACGAGGTATTATTGCAAAGACCAAGCATCCCGAGACGGCCACGGCCCTTTCGCAGCTCAAACAGATCGAAGAAAGATACAAATAAGACGAAATTCGAGCGTTGTTCCTGTATCATTTAGCTAATGCTCCGCGACGCTCACAACCGGACAATTCGCGATTTGCGCATCTCGCTGACAGACCGCTGTAATTTCCGCTGTTTCTACTGCCTGCCCAACGGCGAACCGCCAATGGCTCGCAAAGAGACTCTGCTAACATTCGAAGAGATCGCCTATCTCGCCGATGTTTTCGTATCATTGGGCATCCAGAAGATCCGACTCACCGGCGGCGAACCGCTCATCCGGCGTGACGTGCCGAAGCTTGCCGCCCAGCTCGCCACACTCAAACCGAAGCTCCGCGACATCGCGCTGACTACGAATGGCTTCGACTTTCCGCGTCACGCCGAAGCTTTCCATAACGCAGGCGTCGACCGCGTCACCATCAGCCTCGACAGCCTGGACCGCGACAAATTCGCTGCGATCACCGGCGTCGACGCCCTAGACAAGGTCTTCGCTGCCATTGACGCCGCAAAGCAGCACGGATTTTCGCCCGTCAAGATCAATGCCGCTGTCATCCGAGGCCATAACGATGGTGAATTTGTAGATTTCGCACGCTTCGCCCGGGAGCGGGATATTTCGATGCGGTTCATCGAATTTATGCCGCTCGACAGCGGCCACGAATGGAGCCGGGAAATGGTCGTTCCCGGCCGTGAGATATTTGAAACGATCAACGCCGTCTTTCCGCTCGTTCCCGTCAATAAGACCCGCGGCAGCGAAACCGCATGGAAATACAAATTTGCCGACGGCTCTCCCGGCGAGATAGGCATCATCGCCCCCGTGACCGAAATGTTCTGCGGAGCCTGCTCACGCATCCGCCTAACTGCTGATGGCCAGATCCGCACCTGTCTATTTTCCACTACCGAACACAACTTGAGAGATGTATTACGAAGCCGCGCCACCCGCGACGAGATCGTCGAATTCATCGAGTCCGTCGTCCTAAAAAAGGAACCCCGGCACTACATAAACGACGCCAAATTCGTCCAACCAGCAAGGACGATGAGCTTTATTGGGGGTTAGTCGCTATTATTCGCAGTTATTGGGAATTTTCAGAATCCGAAAATTCCCGTGGAGTAACGATTTTAATTTCTTCAAATTCCTCCAAAACGAGCAAGTCTTTATCGCCGGTAATGATGTAATCGCAATTTCCCGCGACGGCTGTCGCCAGAATGCTATCGTCGTCAAGATCACGGCTAACGGGTGTTTCAAGAGCAACAGGCTTAACCAATTGCATTTGTGAACGAAGCAACGCAACCACTTCGTCCGCCGTCTTTTCTGTGTGTTTGAATTTAGTAACCAACTTTTCCCTTACTTCATACAAAATAAAATCCGAAGTAACAAGTTCATGGGTTAAGACGCAGTA
Organism: Acidobacteriota bacterium; assembly: GCA_031362825.1. Classification (GTDB taxonomy): domain Bacteria; phylum Acidobacteriota; class Blastocatellia; order Pyrinomonadales; family Pyrinomonadaceae; genus OLB17. Next base: position 7,096 of record JANLTF010000123.1, read on the forward strand.
CTCAAACAACTCGTGGCAAAATCCACGAGAGATGAGTGCAGCGATCAAGACATTTGTATCGAGTACAATTCTCACGAAACAAGTTCAAAGACTTCTTCGTCCGTGTAAGATTTGTCGGACTCGGCCATCATTCGCTCACGCAAGGTTCTAAAACGCCGCAGGAAGAGGTAATCCTGCAAAGCTTTGGCAGCATAAGCAGGCTCGGACAGACCTTCTTCACGAGCGGCCTCGCCAAGCGTTATCTTGACGTCGGAGGGAAGTTCAAGTGTTAATGTCGCGTTCATAAGACCTCTTTCTTCGAATCATCGCAATTTTAACAGTCCGTTTCGCTAAAATAAAGAAAAATTACGTTAGCCTTGCTTACGTCCGGCCATGTCTAGCCCAACGGCGGCTACCAAGATCGACCCTTTGACGATGTCCTGCATATAATCGCTGATGCCGAGGAGCGACATGCCATTGTCGAGGCTGGCCATGATGAGGGCGCCGAGACAAGCTCCGAAGATAGTGCCGCGTCCCCCGACCAGAGAGGCACCGCCAATCACGCATGCGGCGATGGCATCGAGTTCCTTGAGCGTTCCGGCGTCCGGGGCTCCGCTGCCGACACGGGCAGTGAAGATCAATGCGGCAACTCCTGTCAGGGCACCGAGGATCGCATAAACCTTGAGGACATTTCTCTTATTATTAATGCCTGAGAGGCGAGCGGCGTCGGCATTGCCGCCGATCGCGTAGAGGTACCGGCCAAACGTAGTCGAGTTTGTCAAAAACGCCCCCAACATTGCGACAACCAACAAAATTAGAACGGGAACCGGTACGCCACTTTCCGCGATCTCGCCGCCTCGTTCGGTGTTCATCACAAAGATAAAGGCGATGATCGCCCCGATCGGTATAACCGTCTTTAGCAATTCGGCAGTATAACTGACCTCGCCGAGGCCATAGGTCTTAACCGATCTTGCGGTGCGGATCGCCATTAGTATCACAAACGCGACCGCCACCACCGCCACCACCCAGCCAACGGTCGCAGGCAAGTTACCCTGGCCGATGAACTTAAATGTGTCGTTCGATATCGGTATCGTATTGCCGCCGAGCAGCCATTTTACAGCTCCACGCCATGCCAGGAGGCCGCCCAATGTCACAATAAATGCCGGAATATTAAAGTAAGCCGTCAGAGTGCCCTGAAACAATCCGACCAACACGCCAACAACGATTGCCAACAGGATAGAGACCGGCAGTCCGTATCCTTCGGCGAGTGCAAAGGCGGCGATACCGCCCGCAAACGCTAAGACCGAGCCGACCGAAAGATCGATATTCCCCGACACGATCAACATCAGCATCCCTACCGCCAAAATACCCGTCACCGACATCTGCGTCATCAAATTAGACAGATTCCTCGGCGTCAAAAAGATCGAATCGGTCGCCCAGTGAAAATAGCCCCAGATCACCGCGAGAACCGCGATCATGATATACGCTCGCAGTGAGGAAGTGGTCAAAAGTGATTTCTTATTGTCGTCCATTTTTTTGTCGTTTTCCGCCACGAAAAAACTGAAAACTTAGAAATGATAACTGACAACTGATGAGTACTATGTTCGAACGGTTTTCAGTTATTGGTTCTCACTTTTCAGTTATTCCGAGTACAATCCTAGCTTTGTCCCGTCGCTGCCGCCATTACTTTTTCCGGTGTCGCTTCACCGCGCGTAAATTCGCCGGTCACGTGGCCTTCGTGGAGGACGATGACGCGGTCCGAGAGGCCGAGCACCTCGGGCAATTCGCTCGAGACCAGGACGATCGCCATGCCTGTCTTGGCGAGGCGGTTGATCTCGGCGTAGATCTCCTGCTTGGCTCCGACGTCGATGCCGCGGGTCGGTTCGTCGAGAAAGAGGACTTTCGGATTGGTCAGCAGCCATTTGCCGAGCACGACCTTTTGCTGATTGCCTCCGGACAGCGTTCCGGCGATGGTCAGCGGCGAATTGGCCTTAATCCGCAGGCTTTTCATCGGCCCGCTCGCGGCGATGCTCTCACGTGTCCGATTGGTAATGAAATGCCCCGAGATCTCTTTCAGCCCGGCGAGCGTCATGTTGTCGAGGAGGGTCTGTTCGAGGATCAGGCCGAACCGCTTGCGGTCCTCGGTCACAAACCCGATGCCCTGATTGATCGCGTCCGCCGGAGATCGGATCGTTGCCGCATTGCCGTCGATCGCGATCCGACGGCCGTATTTGCCGTTCCACGCGCCGAAAATGCCCATCAATAGCTCGGTCCGCCCGGCGCCCATGAGGCCTGCAATACCCAGCACTTCGCCTTGCCTCACCTCAAACGAAACGTCGCTCACCAGAGCCTTGTCCGGTCGGTCGACCGAATAAACGGTCAAGCCGTTTACCGCCAATGCTGCCGCCCCAAACTCATGTTGGGCCTGAGGAAAAATATCACCGACCTCACGCCCGACCATCGCCGAGATGACCTTGTCTTTGGTCAGATCGGCGGCGAGATGCGTGCCGACCGTTTTGCCGTCACGCAACACAGTGATGCGGTCGCTCATGCGAAAAACCTCGTCGAGCTTGTGCGAGATGTAGATCATCCCGACGCCGCGAGTGCGAAGTTTTTCGAGAATGCCAAACAGAGTTTCGACCTCGGATTCAGTGAGTGCGGCGGTTGGTTCGTCGAGAACCAGAATTTTGGCATCCTTTGATAAAGCCTTCGCGATCTCGACCAGCTGCTGCTGCCCGATACCCAAGTTTCCGACCGGAACGCGCGGATCGATGTCGAGATTCAGATCACGCAGCAAATTCGAAGCCCGGTGATAAAGCTCCGACCAATTGATGACGCCGAATGTCGCGGGTTCCTTGCCTAGAAAGATGTTCTCCCCGACGGTCAGTTCCTTGACCTGCGAAAGCTCCTGAAAAATGATCGAAACACCCGCATTTTCCGAGTCGCGTATCTTTGCAAACGATCGAACCTGACTGTCGATCACGATATCGCCCTCGTAGGTCCCGTGCGGATAAACGCCCGACAGCACCTTCATCAGCGTCGATTTGCCCGCACCGTTTTCGCCAACCAGCGAGTGAAATTCGCCCGCCTCAAGCGTAAAACTAACGCCGTCCAGTGCCTTGACGCCGGGAAACTCCTTCACAATGGAGCGCATTTCGAGCAGTGACATAGAGTGTTTTGCAGAGATAATTTCTTCGCCGATTTTACACGCTCGCAAGACGATTCCCAAACTCAACGACTGGAACGGAAGAGCCCTCGCTTTGCAATGGCGGCCCACGCCGCCAGATCAGCTTTCTCAAGATTCAACCACTCACGCCGCTCCGCAGCGTTTGCAGGCGAGGGCGCCTGCGTTTCAGTCAATTTGATGGTTGCTTCCAATACACTATAATCTTCCCATGTCCGAACCAATCGCTATCGAATCGACTCTCAACGAACATCGCCTGTTTCCGCCGCCGGCTGAGTTTGCGGCGAATGCTCATGTTAAGAGCATGGACGAATACGACCGCCTTTATGCCGAGGCGGCGGCTGAGCCCGAGGCGTTTTGGGCGAAGCAGGCCGAGGAACTGCACTGGTTCAAAAAATGGGACACGGTGCTCGATTGGGACGCGCCGTTTGCCAAATGGTTTGTCGGCGGAAAGATCAATATTTCGTACAACTGCCTCGACCGGCATCTCGCGACCTCGCGAAAAAATAAGGCCGCGATCATCTGGGAAGGCGAGACCGGCGAAATCAAAACGATCACTTATCTCCAACTCCATCAGGAGGTTACGCGTTTCGCCAACGTGCTCAAGAGCCTCGGCGTAAAGACCGGCGACCGCGTCGCTCTCTATATGCCGCTCATTCCGGCGTTGTCGGTGGCGATGCTCGCGTGTGCCCGGATCGGCGCCACGCATACGGTCATTTTCGGCGGATTTTCCGCAGATGCGATCTGTGACCGTGTGAATGATTGCGGAGTTAAACTCATCGTCACGGCCGACGGCGGCTTTCGCCGCGGCAGCGAGATCAGGCTCAAAGACATCGTCGACGAAGCCGTCGTCGAATGTCCCGGCGTCGAGAACGTCGTCGTCTTTCAACGGACAAATTCCAAAATTTCAATGACGCCCGGCCGCGACCATTGGTGGCACGAACTGACCAAGACCGTCTCCGCCGATTGCCCCGCCGAGGAACTTGACAGCGAACATCCGCTCTTTATCCTCTACACCTCAGGCACCACCGGCAAGCCCAAGGGCATCCTGCACACGACCGGCGGTTACCTGACGCAGACCGCATACACCGCCAAACTCGTTTTCGACCTCAAAGACGACGATATCTATTGGTGCACCGCCGACATCGGCTGGGTCACCGGCCACAGCTACGTCGTCTACGGCCCGCTCGCCGTCGGCGCGACCGTTTTCATGTACGAGGGAGCGCCCAACCATCCCGGATTTGACCGTTTCTGGGACATCATCGAACGCCACAAGATCACGATCTTTTACACCGCGCCGACCGCTATCCGTGCGTTTATTAAATGGGGCGAGCAATATCCGCTCAAGCACGATCTGTCCAGTTTGCGTCTGCTCGGCACCGTCGGCGAACCGATCAACCCCGAGGCGTGGATGTGGTATCACGCCATAATCGGCAAAGGAAAATGCCCGATCGTCGATACGTGGTGGCAGACCGAGACCGGTTCGATCATGATTAGCCCGCTGCCCGGTGCAACGCCGACAACGCCCGGAACCGCGACGCGCCCGATACCCGGGATCCTGCTCGATGTCGTTACAAAAGCCGGAAAAAGTGTCGGCGAGAACGAAGGCGGCTATCTCGTCGCCACTCACCCGTGGCCATCGATGCTCCGCACGCTGTGGGGCGACGACGAACGCTACAAACAGGCGTACTGGTCCGAAATTCCCGGCTTCTATTTCGCCGGTGACGGAGCCCGACGCGATAACCACGGTTATTACTGGATCATGGGCCGCGTCGACGACGTCATCAATGTCAGCGGCCACCGCCTCGGCACCGCCGAGATCGAATCCGCTCTCGTCAGCCACGAGGCTGTAGCCGAAGCCGCCGTCGTCGGCCGCCCAGACGAGATCAAAGGCCAGGCGATCTCCGCCTTCGTCACCCTCGAAGGCGGCCGCAATGGCGACGACGCGCTAAAAGAGATCTTGCGCAAACACGTCGCCCACGAGATCGGCAGCCTCGCCAAACCCGACGACATCCGCTTCACCGACATGCTGCCAAAAACGCGCTCCGGCAAAATAATGCGCCGGCTGCTGCGCGAACTCGCCTCCGGCGGCCAAGTCGCCGGCGACACCACAACGCTCGAAGATATGTCTGTCCTCGAAAAGTTGCGCGAGGATGAGGAATAACGATGGCCGACACCAACAATTCACCCACACAACAGCTTGCCGAGGCCGGTCGCGAATTTTACCGTCGCGGTTGGTCGGCGGGGTCGAGCGGGAATTTTAGCGTGTTGCTTGCCCGGCGGCCGATGCGGATCTGTTTGACGCCGGCGGGGAATGAGAGCGGGACCTTTGACGAGACCAATTTTCTCGAGATCGATGACGACGCCGAGATCTTGCAGGGCTTCGGGCGGCCTTCGGACGAGACTTTGCTGCATCTCTCGATCTATCGCCTGCGGCCCAAGGCACGCTGTATTCTCTACTCACATTCTGTCTGGGGCACGCTCCTCGCCGACCGTCTCTACGCTGACGGTGCAATAAAACTCACGGGCTACGAGGTGCTCAAGGGCATCGCGGACGTCACGTCGTACGACCACACCGAGACGATCCCGATAATCGAAAATTCGCACGACCACATCGCCCAGTCGCACGTCATCGAAAACGTCCTGCTCGACGCCGGCAATATTCATGGAATATTTATCCGCAAACACGGACTTTTCACATGGGGCGAAACCGTCGCCGAAACCCGCCGCCACGTCGAGATATTCGAGCATTTATTTGAGGTCCTCTCGAGGCAGAAACACGACTGGTAAGGAGTGTGTTCTTCCGTTAAAATGAAATGAAGTGCGGGTAACAGAACACAGTCCCTACCGGTCGTGTTTCCGCCATGAAATTATGGAAACAGCAACACTGGCCGCAGGATGTTTTTGGTGTGTCGAGGCAGTCTTTGACGATCTAATGGGTGTCGAGGATGTCGTCTCTGGTTACAGCGGCGGGCATACTGAAAATCCGACGTATAAAGAGGTATGCAGCGAGACGACTGGCCATGCCGAGGTCGTCCAGATCACGTTCGATCCGTCACAGCTTAGTTTCAAAGAGCTGCTCCAGGTCTATTTCACCGTCCACGACCCGACCACGCTAAACCGTCAAGGCGGCGATATCGGTACGTCGTACCGCTCGGCGATCTTTTATCATTCGGACGAGCAACGCCAAACAGCCCACGAGGTCATCGCCGAGATCACAGCAGAGGCCATCTATGACAACCCGATCGTCACCGAGGTCACGGCGTTTGATAAGTTCTGGCCGGCTGAAAATTATCATCAGGATTACTTCGCCAACAATCCTAACCAGCCCTACTGTGCGGCGGTTGTCGCTCCGAAGGTTGCCAAATTTCGGCAGAAGTTCACCTCAAGATTAAAAAGCAGAACATAAAAATTGATCGTGTAAAAACTTGTTGACAGCCGTTGTGTATATTTAGTATCCTCTTAAGAGGGTTGCATCGCTTATGCGGAGCATACTTTCGCGCCGCTATTTTTTAGCGTTTCCCCACCTAATTCCAG
>JANLTF010000165.1:0-7528 GCA_031362825.1 Acidobacteriota bacterium
CTGGAATCTTGGCGATGGTTTCCAATTCACCGGACAATATGACAAAGCCGTTGAGCAATATCAAAAGGTGATCGAGCTATTTTCTGATCAAAGATCTAATCTCTACATCGGAGAAACTTACGCCGCACAGGGAAAACACAAACAAGCCGTCGAGGCATATTTGAATAATTATCGGTTCACTGATGAAGTCAAGCCCGAAGATATTCAAAAATTGAAGGAATCCTACGACAAAAACGGTTGGGAAAGTTTTAGACGTGCGATGCAGGAAGTTGAACTAAATCGTTTGAAAGCTAAACAGGCAAAGAACCCGAATGGATATGTGAAGCCGATTGATTATGCCTACGCATACAGCTATGGAAAAGACAAAGACAAAGTCATCGAATACTTGATCAAGGCGTATGAAGACCGTTCAGCAGATGTTCGCAACCTGAGAATTGATCTTCCTTTCGCTTTTATGCGAGACGACCCGCGATTTAAGGAATTGGTCAAACGAGTCGGGATCCCGGAATAGAGATGTGTGAAACGATGCCTTATACGGAGGCGAGATAACTACTATGTTAGGAGACGAGGAATCAGTATTTGACCGCCTTTGGGCCCGATTGATCGGGGACAGGTTTGGGTTTCTTGTTCCGCTGTGGATCGCACGGCGGCCTGAGTCGTTGATCATCATGGACTACAGGCCGACGGTCTTGGGGTTCTTTGCGGCTGTGGGCTTTGTGGTGTTGACTGTGTTGTTTTTCCTTTTCTTGTTTATATGGGACATGGGCGATTCGCTTGGGTTGTGGTTCACAGGAATACCTGCTCTCTTGTGTTTGGCGATCTCGCTCAAAGGCACGATCCGCGAGGCGTATTATTTTGACAGGACCAAGGACAGCTACGCCTTCGTCCGTCAGTTCATCTACCGCCGCGAAATTATCGAGGGCACATTGAGCCAGTTCACCGGAGCCTATGTAAAGACGGAAACGCATTACAACAGCGAATCGAGTGGTACCAGCTATTCGTATTTCGTCGTCCTTCAGCAGGGAGGCATGTTCCTCACCGGCGTCAGCGAACAAACCCTCCGCGAAGAGGCCCCAATGTTCAACACCCACGCCCGCGAAGCCCGCATCGCAAACGCTATCTCGGGATTTCTTTCGTCGAAGACCTGAGTTGTGAAGCAGTTGCGGATGGCGAGATGGCGGCGATTTTTTACAAATGCACGATTTCATATTTAAAGCGTTGATTGGTTAATGATCGGGCATTCAGATTATTGAAATTTAGGAAACCTAGAGATTCAATTAATAACGCCAAAGAGTAAACGACGAAAATCAAGCAATGGCTACCGTGCCATTGCTTGATTTATTCAGATCCTAATATTGATCACAGAACTTAGAAATCGAAACGGGCAATGCCGTTCGTTTCACTGGAACGTATATCAGTGGACATATCGTATACGCCGGCAACTCCCGTCCCTGCTCGTCCGCCGAACGTTCCGAATCCGCCGTTTGACGTCAGTTGTACTTGCACTCGTATTGAGAGCGGCTCGCCGGCATTGTTCGTCACCAAACTTAAACTGCCGGATCTAATATCGCCATACAGTGTTCCGGCGTATTGGTTTTCGCGGACGACCACCATCGACCACGTACCTCCCGTAACGACAAAACTATTTGGGACAAACTGGGCCCTGGAATATGTTAGCGAAACGGTCAGATGATAACTTTCCCATTCGCCATGGCTTGCCAGTACAAAAGTATCTCCGTGACACATGTCTTGTCCGAGTGCAAAAACTGACGGTATCTGATCTCACCTGTCTCCGACTCACAATACGCTATCGTTTGCTGGTAGGGGTGATAGTCTACCCCGATGTATAATGTCATTGTTGATTCCATCGGGTTTGTTTTTTTTGTCAAAACTGAGTTTACCAAAACTCAACGTCGGTGGAATCAACTTCATAACATCACGAATTATACGAAGAACACAAATAAAAAAGCCTCGAAATCGACGTTCGTTGATTAACCCAAGAATCTCAATAATAATAAACTCTTAATTTGTGCCATTCGTGTTATTCGTGGCCAAATCTCTTATGGATCTCCGCATTACAGAGATATTTCTTTCGATCCAGGGCGAGTCGTCGCACGCGGGACGACCGTGTTCGTTTGTGCGTTTGACGGGCTGTCCGATGCGGTGCGTTTGGTGCGATAGCGAATACACATTCACCGGCGGCGAGCGAATGTCGTTTGATGATATATTCGCAAAGATCGATGAATTTGGCTGTAATTTGGTCGAGGTCACGGGCGGCGAACCGCTTGCTCAAAAGGCTGTTTTTCCATTCATTACTGAGCTGTGCGACCGCGGATATGAAGTGCTGATCGAAACCGGCGGCTACATCTCCACGGAGGAAGTCGACCCGAGAGCAAAAATAATCCTCGACATAAAATGCCCGGCATCCGGCGAAGCCGAGCGGAATCATTGGCAAAATCTCGAACGCTTGCGGCCTGAAAAAGACGAAGTAAAATTCGTCGTCGCTGACATTGCTGATTGGGAATTCGCCAAAGAAATTGTTGACCGATATGATCTCGCAAGCCGGACAAAGGAGATCCTGATCTCGCCTGTTCACGGCATCGAAATTTCCGACCTCGCCGAGGCTGTGGCGAAATGCGGTTTGCGTGTTAGATTCAATTTGCAATTGCACAAATATATTTGGGGAGCCGATGTTCATGGTGTCTAGTCGAATGAAATTCTCGTTCTTAGTTCTTGTATTTATCGTCTTTGCCCTTAGTCTTGCGTCGTTCGGACAGAAATCGAGCGCTCCGGTAAACCTTGAGAAGCGTATCTCTGACGAAGTGGCGACGTTCCAAGGCAAAGTCTGGATCTACGCCAAAAACCTCGATACCGGTAAAGATTTCTCGCTTCGGGCCGACGAAAATGTCCGTACAGCAAGCACTATAAAACTTCCCATAATGACCGAAGTTTTTCGTCAGGTGTCGCAGGGCAAGATCACGTGGACCGATCAATTTGAACTTACCAAACAGAACAAGGCTGGCGGTTCCGGAATTCTCGGCGAGTTTACCGATGGCACAAAGATCGATCTCAAAACGGCGACAAACCTGATGATCGTGCTTTCGGATAACACTGCGACGAATCTCGTGCTAGAAAAAGTAACGAGCGATGCCGTCAACGATCACATGGCTAGGCTCGGATTGAACGCGACTCTGAGTTTGAGAAAGATCGGCGGCGGCGGCGATGCAAAGGCGTATGACGAGCCGCTGAATAAGCTGTTCGGCATCGGGCGTTCTTCGCCGCGAGATATGGTCAAGCTAATGGAAATGCTTGAGCGTGGCGAGGTTGTTTCGAAAGAGGCCTCAGCCGAAATGATCGCAATTCTCAAGCGGCAACAGTACAAGGATGGCCTTGGTCGAAACGTACTAGACACGGTCCCGGTCGCGTCGAAATCAGGTTCGCTCGATCGTCTGCGTTCCGACGTCGGCATCGTTTACACACGCCGCGGCCGCATCGCGATGGCGATCACCGTCGACGATATGCAGGTCATTCACTACACAACCGACGATATCGGAAGCCTGTTGATCTGGCGTTTGTCTCAGATATTACAGGAAGGGTTAGCTCGGTGACCGCGATCGTTTTAGTATCAGGCGGAATGGATTCGTGTGTCACGGCAGCGATCGCTGCTCGCGAATCGGACGAGCGCGCGTTCCTGCACATCTCGTACGGCCAGCGAACCGAAGAGCGCGAACGGCAGGCGTTTAACGACATCGCCGACCACTACGGCGTCAAACATCGTTTAAATGTCTCGATCGAATACCTCGCGAAGATCGGCGGCTCTTCGCTGACGGACAGCAATATCGCCATCTCCGAAGCTGATCTCGATTCGACTGAAATTCCGACGAGCTACGTCCCATTCCGCAATGCAAATATGCTCGCTATCGCGACGAGTTGGGCCGAGGTCCTCGGGGCAAACGCGATCTACATCGGTGCTGTCGCCGAAGATTCGAGCGGTTATCCGGATTGCCGGCCTGAGTTTTACGCGGCATTCCAGCAGACAATAAATACCGGCACAAAGCCCGACACGCACATCGAGATCCGCACTCCGATAATCGAGCTTTCAAAAGCGGAGATCGTGCGAAAGGGAATCGAACTCGACGCACCGCTTCACCTCACGTGGTCTTGCTATCGCAGCGAGCAACTTGCGTGCGGGACTTGTGATTCGTGTTCGCTCAGGCTTCGCGGGTTTGAGCTTGCTGGCGTTCGCGACCCGATTGGGTATAATGTCGAAAAATAAAGTTCGGAGGGAAAAATGAAATTACGAAATTTTATTCTCGGGGCAATCGCGATCGCGTGTTTTGCTGCATCGATCTCTGCTCAGGACAAAAAGGAGCCAAAATTCACTTCCGCCTACACGAGTCTCGCTGCAACGTGTAAATCGTACGACGGATCCAATGGCTCCGACGGATACTCGATCTGCAGAGGCCCCGGCGGATATCAGGTGCGAGTTTATTATTCGGCAGCGTCGACGCATTTCAACGCCGAGCGAAAGGGCAAGGACGACAATTACCCGATAGCGACCGCGAGCATCGGTTTTACATGGGATAAGACCAAACTCGAATGGCGGCTCGCGAATGGCAAACCATTTGCTGTGATCATGCGAATTCCGAAGTATGCCGAACCCAAGGATGGTGAATACTACGGCAAGGTTACCGGACAGGAATTGGTCGTTGCGGGATTGCTGGGGTTCGAAAGTCTGAGTACGTCGATCGACGCTAAGACTACGGGAGCCAACGCCCTGGCCCGCGAAGCCGCGGACTCAGCGTATTTATCAAAGAACTAACATCGACTCAATCGAAGCTTACTCGCCGCCAGTGTGGGTAAGCTCGGCCTTTCGATTTTCAAGTTCGTCGAGCCTCGCACGTAGTTGCGTGATCTCTGTGTCAATTGCGGCTATTTCGGAAATATTCCCCTCACGGCTCAGCTTGTGAAACACCGGCGTCATTACGGTGATCGAGGCGATCAGAATAGAAAGAACCCCGATTATCCGCGAAATGACATCGCCATCACTCTCCGGTTCGAACCACAAGATAAACAACAAGATCGCGTTTAACAAGGTGACAAATAGGAACGCCGCGATCCGCGACCACGCAAACCGGCGATCGAGCCGTGCGATCGAGAGCAGCGACAAATGCGAGCATGAAACCGCGAGCATCATGAATGTCACGGTCGCCTTGGTGAAGGTCTTATTTTCGTCGAGGACGTTCCAGATTATTAGAAACGTCATCAGGGCGGCGACTATCGAAAACATGATCCCGGCCAGCGGCAGATAACGTCCGCGTCCCGACTCATAATACGCCCCGCACGCGAGCCCCAAGATACTCGTCACCGTCACCGTCATCGTCGTCATCAATACGCGAGTTGACAACTCGCCAAATTCGCCGATCAGCAGCACTGCAATGCCCATGGCCGCACTGACCGCGACTGATGCGATCAAAAGATAGAGGAATAGTCGTTTCAGATTCATGACGTCATTATACGCATCATTCACGATGAACTTAAATCATTGTGAGCATCATGATGCTTTTTTATTGACATCGAGAGTTCGGCTAGTTTAATCTGCTTTTATGAGAACCACAGTGACTTTGGACGACGACGTTGCATTGACGATCAAAGACGAAATGAAAGCGGGAGACGGCAAGACCTTTAAGGCTGCTCTCAATGACCTCGTTCGCCGAGCCCGCTATGCATCAGAAAATGGTTCGTCAAAACGAAAACCATTTAAGGTGCTTGCGTTTAACATGGGGGTCTTTCCACATATAAATTATGATAAGACAAGTGAATTGCTGGCGATGCTTGACGACGAGGATTACAAGTGATCCTTCCCGACGTCAATCTTTTACTGTACGCGTATAACCATGACGACCCGCATCATGAAGGATCGAAGACGTGGTTAGAAACGACGATCGGGAGTACGGTATTCTGCCTTTCGTGGCACACAATCATGGGGTTCCTCAGAATTTCAACAAGGCCCTCGATTTTTCCCAGTAACTTGACCACTGGCCAAGCGTTAGCTGTAGTTGCCGGATTGATTGACTCCCCGAATACGACCATTCTTTTACCCGGTAAGGAACATTTCCAAATTTTTACCCGAATAGTAAATAAGGCGGGCATTTCGGGGCCTAAGTTGATGGACGCTCACATCGCCGCCCTTGCCGTTGAACACGGGGCGACCGTGGCAACCGCAGACCGTGATTTTCAGGGATTCGAGGGCGTCAAAGTCATCAATCCACTTAAGATTGCTAAGAGATAGAAAGTCTTTCCCGATCTATTCTTAGCCGATTTAGATCACCCAACGCAGCAAACATCACGTTCTTTGTCCGAAAATGCTCGCTTGCGAGGGCGTGAATGTCGTCGGGCGTGACGGCGTTGATCGCGTCGAGGGCTTCGTCGAGTGAGACCTGGCGGCCGTGGACCATTTCGGATTGAGCGAGCGTGGCGGCGCGTCCGGGCGAGTCTTCGAGGCCGAGTAGGATCGACGCGGTGGTTTGCGCTTTGGCGAGGTCGAGTTCGTCAGCAGTTACGCCGTTTTTGGCGACGTCGCGAATCTCGGCGATGGCGAGTTCGACGACCTCTTCGACCTGGTCGGGAGATGTGCCGGCGAAGATCGAGAACATTCCGACATCCTGATACATTACCGCCGCCGCCCCGACGCTGTAGGCAAGCCCGCGTTCCTCGCGGATCTTTTGCCACAACCGGCTCGAAGTTCCGCCGCCGATGATATTCGAAATCAGATCGGCCGCATAGCGGCGTTTGTCGGTCGCAGAAACGAGCGGCGTTGCGATGATGAGGTGTGCCTGTTCGAGATTCGGATTTTGTTTGACTATTATTGGCGCGGACATCTCCGGTGGGGAATTTAACGCGGAGACCGCTGAGGACGCAGAGAATTTTGAAAATTCTACTCCCTGCGTCCTTTGCGGTCTCTGCGTTGAAAACTGACTCGCCGCCATTTCAACTAGAGCACCATGCTCCACATTCCCGGCGGCGGCGATGACGAGATTTCCGGCATTGTATGTTTCGACAAAATACTTTCGTGTCTTTTCGCGGTCAAACGATCTTACGGTTTCGGGCGTGCCGGCGATCGATAATCCTAATGGATGCGAGCCGAAAACGGCCTCGTTAAAGATGTCGCCAAGATGGTCTTCGGGCGAATCTTCGACCATCTTCATTTCTTCGATGATGACCTTTTGCTCGGCTTTGAGGTCGGTTTCGTCAAAACGCGGATTTACGAGCATGTCGGCGATCAGGTCGAACGCACGCGGCAATTGGTCGTCGATGACTTTGATCGCAAAACCGGTCTCTTCGTGCGAAGTAAACGCGTCCAGATTGCCGCCCAGACGGTCCTGTTCGATGGCGATGTCGAGTGCGGAGCGGCGTTTCGTGCCCTTAAAAACCGTATGCTCAATAAAATGCGAGATGCCGTTTAGCTCGTTCGGCTCCTGTCGCGACCCGACCCGAAAAAAGAACCCAAGCGTCGCCGACCGGACGC
>JANLTF010000183.1:0-5388 GCA_031362825.1 Acidobacteriota bacterium
TGCCGAGGTGATCGATATCGTCCTGGCCAAAATTCTCGCTGTCCTTCTTCATCCGCAGCAAATAATTGACGACCTCGATAAAATCGGTCGGCTTGAGCAGCGGATTGGTAATGTCTTCCTTTTCAGGACGGCCCATTTTGATGTTAAATTTCAAGCGGCCGACACGCGACAGATCGAAACGGCGTGCGTCGAAAAACATGCCTTCGAGCAGACGGTACGCCGTCGGCACGGTCGGAGGATCGCCCGGACGCATCTTGCGGTAAATTTCGAGCAAGGCATCGACCGGTTTCGAGATCGCGTCCTTGCGAAGCGTCGCGGCGATAACGTCGCCGATGATGTCGCGTTTCGGGAAGAACACTTTAAAGCTCTCGACGCCTTCTTCGATTATCTGCTGCAATTTGGCAGCAGCGATCTCGGTGTTCGATTCAATGATGACCTCTCCGGTTTCGGTGTTGATCACATCTTCGAGCGCGTAGGCAGTCTCAAAATCAGCCGTCGCAACGGCGACCTTTTCGGTTCCCATATGGCGAAGTTCGCTCAATGCCGATTTGGTGATCTTCTTGCCGACTCGTGTGACTTCTTCCTTCTTGTTCTTAATGTCCTCTTCGGCACGCATACCCACGAGGTGCGTATTGCCCTCAGCCGGAACTTTGACAAAAAGTTTGCCTTTTTCGACAACGGCTTCGTCCGTGACATAGAACAATTCGAGAATGCTCGAATCGGGATATTCTGCGTTCTTGACCACCTCTTCGAGGATCTGGTCAGAGACCGTTTTCATATCGATCTGCGGATTTAACCACAGGCCGAGAGCACGTAAGAAGATCGTTGCGATGATCTTACGTTTACCGAGACGTGCGTGAAGGATTCCTTTCTGGTCGTACTCAAATTCGACCCATGAGCCTCTATAAGGAATGATCTTCGCAAGATAATCGTCGCGGTCGCCCTTGAAGAATACGCCGGGCGAACGGTGAAGCTGCGAAACAATAACGCGCTCGGTACCGTTGATAACGAACGTGCCGTTATCGGTCATGAGCGGAATTTCGCCGAAGAAAACGTCTTCCTCTTTGATATCGCGGATCGTCGAAACGTTGGTCTCGGGATCTTTGTCATAAACCGTCAGGCGGATCTTCACCTTGAGCGGCACGCTGTACGACATTCCGCGTTCCTGACATTCCTGCTGATCATGCTTGTGCTTGAGGCCGACCGGCTCTCCGCAGTTGTTGCAGAGATTCGGACGTACGGCATTGAACGTGCCGCAATTCTTACAAAGCACTTCGGCCGGATTAAACGGATCGACCTTGATCTTCGCCGAGCAATTCTTACAGTTTGCACGTAGGTGCTCAAGGCCTTCGAGGTTGCCGCATTTACACTGCCAGTTGCCGATCTGATATTCGACATATTCGAGCGTTGCCGTCTCGCGAAAATCCGATACCGGAAAGATCGACGCAAACACCGACTGCAAACCGATGTAATCGCGTTCCTCAGGGATCAGGTCCATCTGCAGAAAGCGGTTGTACGATTCACGTTGGACCTCGATCAGATTTGGGATCTGAGCGGACGTGTAGATCTTAGAAAAATCCACGCGTGTCGGCGACTGGCTTGTGCGGCGTCCGAGGCCGTTGGGGCTGCTTTGAAGAGGATTATTGATCATATTATTAAAAGAGGGCTATAAAAAACTTGTTGATTTTTGCAAAGGTTGCTGATACGATGCTTCGTAATCTAATGCTCCTAATGTAAAAATCTCCCAAGAATAGACGGCAACGGCGGTCGAGGGTAAAGTTCACCCTGACCGCTTAGCAGCAGCTTTTGCCGTTAGATATTTTGTACGAGAGTGCCTAAAAGGGACACCAACTCTCCACTTGATTGCGATCTTTATCGCTTTAAAACCACCGAAAGCGTAATAACATCAGGCTTTCGAACCGACCATGCTTAGCTCCGCGTCTCGACAAATTAAAAGAGAACCGCGAACCAAATAGCATAACAGCCATTTTTTGTATACACAAGTCACGACAGAGCCCCGAGTAAAATCGGGACTCTGTCGTAACATTGTGTGTTTACTATTTCAGTTCAACGCTGGCACCAGCCTCGGTAAGCTTGGCCGCGATCTCGTCTGCTTCTGCTTTCGAAACACCTTCTTTGATGGCTTTCGGAGCAGCGTCGACGAGGTCTTTGGCTTCTTTCAAACCTAGACCGGCAACGACTTCGCGAACGATCTTGATCACCGCGATCTTGTTACCGCCGGCCGAAGTGATGACTACGTCAAACGCGTCTTTCTCTTCAGCTGCAGGAGCGGCATCACCGCCAGCACCAGCACCAGCGGCCATCATCATCGGAGCGGCGGCTGCGGCACTGACGCCGAACACCTCTTCCAATTCCTTGACCAATTCCGACGCTTCGAGAAGCGACATTCCTTTCAAATACTCAACTACATCTGCTTTTGTAACTGCCATGATTATTATTATCTCCTGTTTAGGGTTCTCTAAATTAGGTTCAGAGTGCGGGCTTTAGCCCGTTCTTACGCGATAAATCGCGCACTCTGAACATTCGTTTTGCCGCTAGAACCCAGGGACATCTTCGAAACGGGTTGCATCACCTTTTCGTCGCGTCCGAAGCCTGTTTGACCTGACAAATCAATTAGGCTCGCTTTCCTTGAGTACGGCTATTAAGTTCAGAGTGCAGGCTTTAGCTTGTCTATTGGTTACCCACAAGAACAAGCTAAAGCTTGCACTCTGAACAATCTTATTCCGCCTTTTCCTCAGCCTCTGCCTCGGGGGCGATCTCTAAAACTTCTTCTTCGGACACTGCCGGAGCATCATCGGCCGCCGCTTCTGCTTCAACTGCCGGAGCTTCTTCCGCTGCCGCCTCGACCGCCGGAGTTTCTTCCGTCGTAGCTTCGACTGTCGGAGCGTCGGCCACAACTTCTGCTTCCGGTGCAACTTCTGCCGCTGCCGGCGCTTCTGCCGCAGGCTCTTCGACTGCCGGTGCTGCCTCAACTGGTGCCGCAGCTTCCGCCGGTTTCGCTTCGCCGATCTGTTTGATCACAACGGCGAGGTCACGCGGAACGGCATTGATGACCGTGACGATTCCCTGTGCACCGCTGTTGAGCACCCACATCAGTTTCGAAATAAGCTCTTCTTTCGAAGGCAGATTAGCGATCGTCGTCAACTGCACAAGATCTACCAATTTGCCATCGACCACGCCCGATTTGAACGTATAGATGTCGGCGTTTTCCTTCATGAACTTCGAAATTGCTTTCGAAAGAACAACAGGATCACCGTCGGTCCACGCGATCGCAGTCACGCCTTTGAGGCTTTCGGTCGTATCTTCAAACTGCGTTCCTTTGACGGCGATACGTGCCAAAGTATTTTTAACGACCTGATATTTCGCACCTGCTTCGCGAAGCTGGGCGCGGAATTCCTGATCTTTGGTCACGGTCAGCTTTGTAAAGCTGACGACCATTGCGGATTTCGACGCTGCCAACGATTCTGTGAGGGCGGCCAGATCTCTTGCTTTTGTTTCTCTGTTTTTCATCTCTCTATTCGCTCCTCACTTATGCGTACGCGAGCTCGTCGAGCAAAACGCCCGGACTCATCGTTGCAGCTAAGTTAATTTTCTTCAGGTAACGGCCCTTTGCCGTGGTCGGCTTTGCCTTCATCACGGCCGTGATGAGCACCTTAGTGTTTTCGGCGAGTTTTGCGTCGTCAAACGACACTTTGCCGACCGGCGAGTGAATAACGCCCGTTTTATCGACGCGATATTCAACCTTTCCGGCCTTGGTCTCTTCGATGGCAGTTTTGACGTCCATCGTGACCGTTCCTGTTTTCGGATTCGGCATTAGGCCTCGAGGACCGAGGACCTTACCTAATTGACCGACCTTGCCCATCATATCGGGCGTTGCGATCAGTGCATCAAAATCGAGCCAGCCGCCTTTGATGCGATCGACAATATCGTCGCCCCCGGCTTCGTCAGCACCGGCCTCCTGGGCTTCGCGGATCTTGTCGCCCTGAGCGATAACGACGATGCGTTTTGCCGTGCCGCCAAGGCCGTGGGGCAGAACGATGGTGCCGCGGACAAGCTGATCGGCCTTTCGGGGATCAACGCCAAGCCACATTGTCAGTTCGACGGTCTCGTCAAACTTAGCAAATGCGATCTCTTTCAACTTAGCAACAGCTTCTTCAAGCGTGTGCTTCTTGTACGGCTCTACTTTTTCGAGAGCCGCAAGATATTTCTTGCCTCTTTTCATTTTACCTCCAGGTAGTAACGAACGCGTTCGCGTTCTCCCTAATGAGACCTATCGGACTTATATGTCCTATAGGACTTGTTCTTACTAGTCGATCGTCAAGCCCATCGACTTCGCCGTTCCCTCGATCGTCCGCATAGCGGCGGCGAGGTCGGACGTGTTGAGATCGACCATTTTCAGCTTGGCGATCTCTTCGATCTTAGCCTTTGAAATGCTGCCGACCTTTTCTTTATTCGCCTTGCCCGAGCCTTTAGCGATTCCCGAAGCCTTTCTCAAAAGATCGGCCGCAGGCGGCGTTTTGGTGATGAACGTAAACGAACGATCACCGTAAACCGTAATGACCACCGGAACTTTCATATCCGGATCGTCGTTTTGCGTTTTGGCGTTGAACGCCTTGCAAAACTCCATGATGTTGACGCCATGCTGACCCAAAGCCGGGCCGATCGGCGGCGCCGGATTGGCTTTACCGGCCGGGATCTGCAACTTAATATAACCTTCTATCTTCTTTGCCATTTTCTCTCTCGATTAACGATCCCTTGCGGGAATGTCCTCATTTGGTTTTGAGTCCCGCCTTTAAGCGGCCTGCCCGCTAAAGCGGGGACTCCAAACTATTCTTCTTCTGCAAATGTAACCTTCTCGACCTCGAGGAAGCTCAGCTCATACGGAGTGGAACGTCCAAAAATTGTGATCGAAACTTTGAGCGTCGATTTGTCTTCGTTGACCTCTTCGACCTTGCCGGTAAAGCTCGCGAACGGGCCCGATTTGATGCGAACAACCTCGCCAACCTCGTATGAAAACTTCGGTTTCGGCTTTTCGGTGGTGACCTCGATGTTGCGGTCGATCTGATCGACTTCCTCTTGTGAGAGCGGCGTCGGCTGTTTGCCGCCGAGAAAACCGGTCACTTTGGGCGTCGATTTGATCGCGTGAAAAACGTTGTCAGGTATTTTCCCTTTTTCGTCGCACTCGATCTGGACGAGGGCGTAGCCGGGGTAGAACATCCGTTCAGAGACGTACTCCTTATTGCCGCGCATCTCAACGACCTTCTCTTTGGGAAGTTTTACTTCGGTTATCTGCTCGCCGAGTTCCATATCGCGAATACGCGCATTCAGGCTCTCGACTACCTTGTTCTCATGCCCCGAATAGGTGTG
>JANLTF010000192.1:0-13894 GCA_031362825.1 Acidobacteriota bacterium
CCTTCGCAACCTTGAATTCCCTATCGATTGGGAAGGCGTTGTCGTGCTTGTCGGCTTCCCTTAGTTCCTATAACCGTTAGACGGCGGCGGCTGGAAGAATGTTTCGAAGGTTTACTCGCTTGAGGAACTGTGGCAGGAATACAACGCCTCGGGCACGCTCTGCATGACCTTACAGGAAGGCATTGAATATGATCAGTTCGTTCGCTGTTATTGCGTTGGCAGGGAAAAGGTTCTGATCATGCCTTACGATCCTTCGAAACCATATCTGTCGGGAATGCAATACGTCGATGTTGACGAATATCTCTCGCCTGAACTTCATGCCCGGGTCGAAAAGGACGTCATAACGATCTGCGAGGCTCTAGGATACGACCTCAACACGGTTGAATTTGCGATAAAAGACGGTATTCCGTATGCCATCGATTTTATGAATCCCGCACCCGACGCCGAACTCGCATCCGTCGGCGAAAAGAACCATCGCTGGATCGTCGATAACATGACCGAATTCATTCTGCGAAAACTGAAGGAAGGCTGGGATGCTCCTGAATACCGCTGGTCATCGATGCTGAAAGGCTCGGCTGAGATCGCAAAGAGCGAAAAGGCTTAAGACACTGATATTAGATCGCGCGAATGGCACGAGTACGGAATAGATCCGATTCGTGCCATTTTGTCGTTGTGGGCCAAAGTCTGCGGGAATCAAAACTTTCGAGGCTTCTTGGCCGGTGTCTTGTGGCACGAAGTACAATTCGTGGCCTTTGGCGCCTTTGAACCTCCCGAACGGAAGCCTATCTGGAAATGGCACATGTCGCAGGCCTGGTGAAATGCAGTCTGGTTCGTCATTGTCGCAACAATTCCGGTGTCCGGATCCTCGATCGTCGGGATCGCACCAATTAGCCTGGGTTTCCTTCCGCTTCGGGCGTGACAATCGCGACAAGCAGCAACACCGGCCTTCGTCGGGTCCTCTGCAAAGAGTTCAGCGGTGAGCGTCGTCGTTCTGCCTGCGGGCCAAACAGTCTTGTGGGGAGGAACGTCGGCCAACGCTGCAGCAGACTGAGCCGTGTGATGACATTCGATGCAAAGTATCGGCCCTCCGGCGTTGTATTCACCGCCATTGTGGCGTTTGTGATTAAAGGTGACCTTGCCGGGCTTTGCTCCGTTCGCCAGGACTATAACCTCTGGAATTTCCTTTTTCTTTTCCGGCGACTTAGGTAATCGCTGGGCACTCAACCCCAAACTGTCGAAAAAAAGAAAAGCAGCTGCTATAGAAAAGGCAAGCAATATTGGAAATATTATCTTTTTCATCTTTGACCGGGCTGATACGTCTCGCCTGACAACTATATACCACTTGGTCCGTTTTAGTTGTGATTGCCGTCACAACCCGAAAAACCAAGTACCAACCCTCTCGCCAGAGTAATGGTTGACGCTACTCGTCTGATTCGATGAGGTCGTAAGGTATGCGTGTGGACAGGAAACGAACGCTGACGATCAAACCGATCCAAATCATCAGAGCGACAGTCGTGACGGCCCAACCGATGTCGGCAAATAGCGAATCTTCCACAACAAGGCCGAAGATCAGCGGCACAAAGCCGAATGAGGCGATACGGAGTACGGTAGTTTTCGCACTCTCGAGTGATTCAAGCAGGTTGACGCGGCCAACCTCGACTTCCATGTACTCGTCGTCGTTGTTTAGGCGTTCGAAATAGTCGGCTTCAACGCTTGAATAGCGGCGAAGGGCCGGTGATTCGGCGTGTCGGTTAGCGGCTGAGAACTGGTGAATGACATGAGCGAGCTTACCTTCCCGAAGTGCGATCTCAGCCATTCCGCGTGCGGCGAGAAAGTTTTCGGCTGCGTCCAGTGATCTTTGAAACGCCGTTCCGGCACGCCTCCATTCGCCGAGCTGAAAATACGCCTCACCTAACCTCGCGAGAAGATCGCTGTCTTTCCCTGCACGCCTTTCAGCAAGCCGCATGGCCGCGATCGACCGCAGGCCAAGCCGCGGATCGCGTTCAAGACCGGCGAAGGAATGGAGGCAGCGGGCAAAGTCGAACAAAAGGCGGGCGTTCTTGGGCGTAAGCACGAGGGCACGTCGGAACGATTCGAGTGCTTGATGCAAACGGCCGATCAGTCGCAGTTCATTGCCGAGCCGCCGCAGATATTCGGCCTTTTCCACATCGCTTTCGTCGAGGTCGCTGTCCGAGTGATCCTTGATCGCTTTATTAGAATACCTAAATGAACCTTCCAGCACATCCGCATCAGGGATCTTCGCGAAGGCGGCCTTCATCTTTATTTCTTTTGGATCCGCGAGATAATCCCGCAGCTCGATCGAACGATTGTCGAGTGTATTTTCCGGCACAAGCGGCAATATCCGACTGAGGATCTGTCGATAATCTTCACCGCCCGACGCAATGACAATGCTCACATCTCGGCCCCGGATCGCTGTTCGGTATCGATAATAGACGTTGCCGCCGCGTTTCAACGCACGCACAGACTGCGTATCGATCTGTTCGATATCACTGATACGAAGCCGACGACGCGAGCCATTCATCGCCGCCCAAAATCGAGGTAGCAGCCCCGATCGGCTCAGCCGTTTTCCGTCAAAAACTATCCGATCAGAAAACGCGAGAAACGGTACGACGACCCACGACAAAAGGAACAGCGAAAAGCCTGTTTTGTCGAATTCGAGATAAAGTAGGAAAGCTGAGAAGAATGTGCCGATCAAAAACGCAGCAAGATAGCTGTTTGGCGACACACGAATCGAAACAGCCGAGGCGGCCGCGACGGCTGTGTCGGCTTCACGATCGTTTAAGAGTCTCTTTGTTAGCTGGCGATCGTTCAAATGATTGCTGTTTCCCTTCGTCTTAAATTTACAACAAAGGGCCAAATGATGGCGATCTAAACGGAAAGATCAATTTCCAAACGGCGATTCAGGAGCCGGAACGACGATCTCTTTTGCCCGTTCGGGATCAAGAGTGGTCAGCTTTTCCTTTGCGTCGTTCGCGGTTTGCCCCATTGTAACGGGCTTGCCGTCGGCGTCCTTTGCATCGGCAGCTGTCTTCGCGATCGTGTAATACAGATCAGCAGCTTCCTTGGTCTTACTTTGTTTTTCGTAAGTTTTGGCAAGCTGAAAATTGATCGAATCTTTGGCTACTATCGGATCGGGCAATGCCGCCAGTTCCTGGAATATCGTCACGGCCTCGTCATACTTGCCATCGTCAAAGCGGGTCTGGGCAAGAGCAAACTTTGCGAGCTTGCCAACATCGGTACCGGTGTTTGCGATTGCCTCGAGTTCGGCAATGCCGGCGGTACGGTCGGACATCAGACGATTAACAGCGATGAAATACTTGGCCTTTTCACCCGCCGCACCGCCGAATTTGTCGATGACTGTCTGAAATTCAGCGATCGAAGCGTCAGCTCGCTCTTTCTCAGTCTTGTAAACCTTGTCCGTCGAACCTGCAGGTGCCGGTTGATCGGAAACACGCGATTGCGAAGTCTCGATAGCCTTGCCAAGTGCGGCCTGGGCTGCACCATTCGAACGGCGACTCCAAGTCGTAACGATAAAGATCAAAAGAACGATGACCGCGAGTGCTGCGATACCGTAAAGGATCGTTCGGCCCTTGCCCTCGAACACTTTTCCGGCCTCTTCGAGCTTTTTGTTTACGTTATGTTGAAGCGGATCCTGGTAACGAACCGCTGCTTTGGGTTCGTTGACGGCTGTTGCCACTTGTTCGAGTCTTCTCTGTTTACGTGCCATGATTCAAAAAATAATGCAATTTTAAGCTGTCTATTCGTTGTATAATTGCGCCTGAGGCCGCTAATACAAAAGGTTTAATTTAGCGTAAATCGCGGTTAAGAGCAAACAAGTGAACGGAAAAAGCCGTCAAAACAAATGTGAAATGCGATGCGGAAACTTTTTTGGGAACAAATCGTGATAGACGGTGTCTAATAATTCCAGTTCGCGGAATGGGCGAACGAGCAAGGTGACATTCCCGGCAGATCGGGATTGCAAAGGGCGGAAAATGATCTTCAGTAAGTCAATAACATTTGACGCAGAAGACCTGAGGCAAGCCGTAACCACGGCACCCGTAGTCCCTGTTCGTTCAACGGCCGACCCCGAACTGATTGAAAATTTACGTGCAAGAGATGCTGCGGCCTTTGACGCTCTGATCAATCGCTATTCGGGCGATGTTTACGCGTTGCTCTACAGGCTGACCTCAGACCCGGAGGAAGCCGCCGATCTGACGCAGGAAACGTTTATGCGGGCACTGCGTTCGATAAAGACTTTTCGCGGCGAATCGGAAGTGAAAACGTGGCTGTTTCGCATAGCGATAAATGAGTCGCGAAACAGGTTTCGATGGTGGAAACGGCGGCGACGTGACCAAACACTCTCGCTTGACGCAACCATCGGTGACAGTGACACGCGGGTCTGGGAAACGATCGCTGACAGATCGATCTCGCCCGAGGATGAAGTTCTGAGGCGTGAACGTACGAAAGCACTCAATGAAGCACTCGGAACACTGAAGGCCGTATATCGCGAAGCTATCGTTCTCTGCGATGTTGAAGGTCTGAGTTACGAAGAGTGTGCCGAGGCACTTGAAACTAACATTGGAACTGTGAAATCCCGGATTTCACGAGGCCGCGACGAATTGCGGCGGCAGTTGAAGGGTTTTTGACAATTGAAGTGAATGGTAAACTCGCCCCGGTCTCATCTTTGAGGTTAAATCGATCGGTGCCAAACGAGAGGTCAAAGAGAGCGAGAGTTGCGAGAGAAGTCTCGAACACGTGTGAGCCAAGGAAATATTTGAAACGGCCAGCAACATGTCGTAACAGACATCTGAGGATCACGCCGACGGAGCTTTTATCAATACACAAGCGTTGTTTTCTTTTTGGGAAAACAGCCGGGGTCAGTCTGCCATTCACTTCAGTTAAGAAATAAAGCAATGAAATGCGAAGCAATACAAACTGATCTGGCTCTATATGGCGACGGTCGTTTGCCGGATGGAAACTCGGCGGTGATCGAGGCCCATTTTGAAACCTGTCCTGTTTGCCGCGCAAAGAATGCGGCCCATCTCGAGATCGTGACCGATCTTCGTCGTATTGAACGGCCTTTGATATCCGCCAACCTTCAGCGTTCGCTGCGTATCGCCGTGGCGTCCGAATTAAATCACGGACGAAGCTCGGCGTCTTTTTTCTCAAATGGTTTGGGTGAGTGGCTGCAAATGCGTTTTATGCCATATTCAGTTGGGATAACGGCAAGCTTGGTCATCGGCCTCGGTGTTCTTACTTTTTTAATGTCAAGCATTCCGCCGGCTGACAGTTCGCTCGCGAAGCGTTCCTCAAGCAGCGATACCGGCATTCTGATCGCGAGCAATCGCGGCCCCGTGTCGGACCAAGCGATCTATCCTGCCGACTACGCTAAGACTCGCCTTTCTGTCTCGGGCGAATCGCCGAGCCTTAACCCGCAAGGAGCCCTTGTCGCAATGACAAGTTCGCTACTCCGCGAAAATCGAGGCGATGACGGAGTCGTGGTCGTGGCAGATGTGTTCAGCAACGGAGTCGCGAGAATACAGGAAGTTGTATCGCCGACATACAACAGCCGGACAATTTCAGATCTGGAAAAAGCTATGGACGCCGAGCTTGGCAATGCTCCGTTTCTGCCGGCATCGCTTGATAATCGCTCCGACAGCGTCCGCGTTGTGCTGAGGTTTCAGCAGGTCAACGTCAGCATTCGGTCGAACGTAAAACGGCGAAAGTAATTAAAGTTTGTCGATCTCGGTCTTCAGTTTCCCGGCCAAAGTCACATCCTGACCAAGCAAAAAGCTATACTGCGTCATTGCCCGGGCCTTGTCTTTCTTCAATACCAAGATGATCCCAAGATTATATCTGGCCTTTACGAAATTCGGGCTGAGTTCCAGACATTTCGTATAGGCCTCGATCGCCCTGTCACGTTGGTTATCGGCAAAATAGGCATTTCCGAGGAGATAGAAACCGTCAGATTGGCCCGGATTCGCGGTTGTGAACTCGACCAGTCCGGCTACTGCCTTCTTATAAAAGCCAGTTGCATCCGCTGTCTTACCCAGCAGATCATTTGCCCGACCGAGATAGAAAAACGTCTCGCCGTCCTTTGGATTTAACCGAAGAGCCGAATTACAAGCCACTACCGCTTCTTTGTACTGCTTTGTCTCGTTGTAGGCCCGGCAGAGATTTGTATATCCCATCGGCTGATTCGGCAGGAATCTCGTGGCGGCCAACGCTGCCTGAATGGCATCTGCCGGGCGATCAGCGAGACTGTAATACCAGCTAGCATTTGTATAAAGAGTGCCGTCGCTCGGGAATATGAGGATGCCTTTCTTCAATACTTCGATGGCGTCCGCCATTTGGTTCTTCCCTTGGTAAAGAGCAGAAAGATCCAGATAGGTTTGATACAGATCTGGCTTTGCCGAGATCGCACGTTGGTAGGCGTCGATCGCCTTGTCGACGTTCTTCTGTCTCGCATAAGCGTTACCTAGAAGATAATAGGCGTCACCTACAAACTGCGTTCCTCTTTTTATTGCTTCCTCGGCCGACGCGGCCTGGCCGTCGATATTGCCGGTCTGCGACTGCACACGGGCGATCGCATAGTAAAGATCGGCGTCCCTCGGCGTGATCAGAAGGGCCTTCTGGTACGCCTCTAGCGACTCAGCGAAGGCTCCGCGCTCATAATGCATATCTCCGAGAGCCTTGACCATAGTGACATTTTTCGGCTCTATCTCAATGCCGCGTTTAAGATCGGAGATTGCGTCGTCATAACGCTTTTGCTCGTAAAACAAATACCAGCGGACCTTATAAATTTCGATCGGCTTAAAGCCCTGCGTCAGGGCAAGCGTAAATGAGCGTTCCGCAGGCTCATATTCCTTTAGAAAATAATGCGAATAAGCCTTCCAAAAATGGCAATAGGGATTTGTCGGCACCAGCACGATGGCCTGGCCGTAAAGGTCAGCAGCGCTCTTATATTCCTTCTGCCGAAAAGCCTTATCAGCCGTATCTGCCAATGCCTTGGCTTGCCTGATATCATTTCTGGTCTGAGCCGAAGCGTCGGCGGCAAAAACAAGAGCCGTCGCGAGTACTAAAGCGATTGAAAGGGATCTTACTAACTTAATTCTAGTCATTACTACAACTCTCCGATCTACTGAAGAATAACGGTTCGATCGTTACTTGGCTTCGGTTTTGGCGTCGCCTTAGGGCCCGGTGTTTTCGGAGGCCGAGCGGGCGTGTCTCTTGTTGCCGGCGTCCCAGGCGGTTTTGGGCCGATCGTGGGCGGAACAGTAGGTTCCGGCGTCGGCTCAACCGTCTTTGTGTCCTGGCTGTTCGTATTCGTGTTCGTATTTCCATCTGGCGTCGCACTTGGCGAAGGCGATGGCGATGGCGATGCAACAGGCGTCGAAGATGGCGTGGGCGTGGGTGTCGGAGCCACTTCTGCGGCGTTATAATAATTGGTGTAATAGTAATAACCACCACCAAGTACGCCTAACGCCAAAAGAAAGAAAACAGCGAGTCCGCCAAGGATCAAGAACGCCTTCGAGCCCGCACCTTTCGCTTTTGCAGCGGCAGGTGCTGCTTTGATAGGAGCCGCCGGCGTCGGAGCAGGTGCCGGTTCAGCCGGTGTGTCTTCCTCCGGCGGCACATCTGCTTTTACATCAACAACCGGTGCCGTAAAGAACTCAGGAGCCGCCGGTGTCGGCGTCGCGGCCGGAATGTCGCTCGGATCTATCGATATTAAGGGAACCGTGGCCGCCGGTTCTGATGGCACCTCAGTCGTGGATGGCATCACCTGAGTTGCGTCGAAGGGCGATGGTGGCGGTTCAGCGACGACTTGAGCCGGAACCGGAAGTTCAGGTTCAATTTGGCCGGCGTTAAAAACTTCGGTGTGAACGTCCGCCTGTTTGATGACCTCCTGTGCCTCGCTTGCGTCCATCGCGAGCGTTGCGTCGTAATTTGGGGCATCGGGAATTACATTAGGTTGGATGGTCGGCGTTCGAGTCGCCATCTCCGACGGCGCAACAGGAGTTGCGGGATCGACGACAGGCGGAACGGTCGAATGAAGGTCGCCAACATTGAACACCTGGGTCTCGGCCGACATCTGGTTCTGCATCTGTGAATATGCGGTCCTAAGTGCCTTCTGCATTTCCGACGCACTGCCAAAACGCTTGTCCTTGCTGACCTCGAGGCCTTTGAGAATTACATTCGAAACCGCCAAGGAAATTTCCGGATTCGCATCACAGAGCGGGATGATCGGATCTTCGTTATCGCTGAGCATCGCATCTGCACGGGAAAGTGAATCCGCAGGAACTGTGTTCGTCATCAACTGATACAGCGTTGCCGAAAGCGAATAAACATCGCTACGGGCGTCAGTCCCGGTACCACGGATCTGCTCCATCGACGCAAAGTGCGGTGTATATCCAACCAGACTTCCGGAAGAACCGGGCTTTGAGGCAATGGTCTGTCCGCTCGAATCTTTGGAAAGCCCGAAATCAAGCAGAATAATGTGATTCTCGTCCGTCAGCTTCAAGTTCTGCGGTTTAATATCGCGGTGGATGATCGGCGGTTCATGCGAATGTAAATACGAGAGAGCATCAAGCAATTGATCGGCCCAGAACATGACCCAGCTTACCGGAAACGGCTTGTTAGCAGTTTCGAGACGTTTCGAGAGGTCGTCGCCCGAAATATGCTCCATAACAAGATATTGGTCGCCATTCTCTCCGAAATGGTCACTAACCTTTGGCAAGACCGGATGCCGCAAACGGGCAAGGATCTTCGCTTCCCGCTCGAACGCATTACCGAGAGCCTCATTGTCAGCAAAGAATGTCCGTTTGAGCGCGATAGCACTGCCCAAACGCTGGTCAACGGCGAGATAAACCTCGCCCATTCCGCCTTTGCCGATTAGGTGAACCACTAAATAGCGGTTCTGGATCATTGTATTCGGAGCTAATGGTTTCATTATTTGAAGCTACTTTTCGATATCTGTGAGGCGTCAGCCAACCCGTAACTTTTCTCCCGCGACCATCGCCGGCATTCCCATATGCTGATAGCATCGCACATTTCCCTTAACTCGTCGGCTGCACGGCGTACCTTTCTTTGTCTGGGCACCGCAGAAATACACTTCGTCCACGACAGGTTTAACCGATGGTTCGGGCTTTGTCGGCGGCAGTGCGGCTAGCGTTCTCGGTGCCTGTTGCGTTGTCGCAGTATTCGGGTCCACAACGTTCGGTTCAGGCGATGCAACTGCTTGAGGCGGAGCAACCTTTCGCGTCGTGAGATTAGAATTTTCAACCAAGCGTTGCCTCGCGATCGGAAGGTCGGCCTTGCTTGATTCTGGCCTTAGGTAACCCAAGAAACTCGCTGCCGAGGCCAATATTGCAATTCCTACGACGATCTTTGGTGCATATTCCTGCACCGGCATTTCGGTGACGCAGAGATCACAGAAACGGCGGCTGGTCCAAATATGCCAGTCAGCGCGTTCGATCTTCTCTCCACAATTTGCACAAAAACTCGGCCGAAAGAGCATTGCCGCCACCCTTCGCAGTCCGGACCAACGCTCTCCTGCTAGGCGTTGCGGTTCTGCCGCACTCCAAATTTCAATCGATTATAAACCATAAATCCAATTCTGTTAAGAGGTAATAGATACCCGTGATGCAACCGTGCTTCCGCTAATCGCGTCTGATTGTTAATATTTGCTTATGTTACTTCGCCGCACCTTGACCATTTTCTCACTTATTTTGGCCGGCTGCGGCGTATTGGCGGCTCAGGACGACGATCCGATCCGCGTCGATTCGTCAATCGTTCGGCTAAATGTCGGCGTTGTCGATCAACGTGGACGGCCGATCACCGACCTTTCGAAAGCAAATTTCACAGTTTACGAAGACGGCGTCAAACAGGAAATAACGCGGTTCGAGCCGTCAACCGCTCCCTTTAGCGTAGTTATGATCCTGGATATGAGCGGATCGACACTTGGTTTTCGGCAGGTCATTCAGCTCTCGGCATTTCGCTTTGTAGATGCGTTGTTGCCTGAAGATCGTATTGCCGTCATTGAGTTTTACGATAAGATCAATCTTCTCAACGATTTTACCACCGACCGGAGAGCGATCGGCAACTCTATTACCGTCGCCAACGGACGCGGTAAGACCCAACTATACAAGGCGCTCGACGTTGCTCTCGACAAACTCTCAAAAGAAAAAAGCCGCCGTAAAGCGATCGTCGTCCTGACCGACGGAGTCGATACGGCTGTCAGGGACAAAGACCGTGAACAGCTCGAAAAACTCTCCGACGCACAGATCGCGACCGCGATAAAGCCTGATTCAAGCGATATCTTAACAAGGGTCCTCAGCCGTTCGGATGCTCAAGGCGTGACGATCTACCCGGTCGCTCTACCAACCGGTGATCCCGCAAAACTAGCGGACCCTACGCCCCGCCAGGTCGCGATGTACACGGCAGCCAGGACACGTCTCCAAACCGTCGCTGACCGAACCGGCGGCACACTCAACGCTATCAAGGCCCTCGAAGACATGGGCCGAATCTACGCCCAGGTCGCCGCCCAACTGCGTACGCTCTACACGGTCGAATATCAGCCCATCAACGACAAACGGGACGGCAAATGGCGCTCCGTCCGGATCGACGTAACAAATCCCGAACTCATCTCGCGTACACGACAAGGTTATTTTGCGAAGTAATTATCGGTAGTCAGTCGTCGGTTCTCACTAGCCAAGTCGCTACCTGTAACCTACCACCTGCACCCCTCTCTTGACTCTCTTCGCCTGAATCGCTAATCTAATCGTTCGCCACTGTGCACCCGTAGCTCAGCTGGATAGAGTACTTGACTACGAATCAAGGGGTCGCATGTTCGAATCATGCCGGGTGTACCATCAATATCGGATATAGGGCAGTTCATGCGAGCTGCCTTTTTCTATGCCAATCCGATCGTGTTGCCTCTCTGGCCAGACACTTTCTGCGAGACGGTCCGCTATCCCTCTAAACAATTTTGTCCAACCTTCCGTAACAAGCTATAGTCTAATAATCGACAATTAGGAGCATCAGGCAAATGAATAATCTCAGTAAGTACCGGTTCGCAGGCTCAGCATTGCTGGCAATCGCGGCGGGCATTTTTATGACAATGAACAATGAACGCGTGACAAACGCGACTGCCTCAGAACCAGCGGCAAATCCGCTTCTCGCAGAATGGGTTGGGCCGTATGGCGGCGTTCCGCCTTTTGACAAGGTTAAGGTATCCGATTTTGCCCCGGCCCTTGAGGCCGCAATGGCTGAAAATCTGGCTGAGATCGACGAGATCGCCAATAATGCTGCGGCACCGACCTTTGAGAACACGATCGTTGCTATGGAAAAGGTTGGAGGTTCGCTGGACCGTGTCTCGACGATCTACGGCATCTGGTCCGGCAACCTGAGTACGCCGGAAGTACAGGCCGTCAACACTGCGATGGCACCCAAGCTAGCGGCTTTCGGCGACAAGATATCGCAGAACGAAAAACTCTTTAAGCGGATCGAGGCCGTTTACAATTCTCCCGAGAAAAAGAAACTGACGGCCGAGCAGCAGCGGCTTGTCTGGCTCAATTACACAAATTTCGTCCGCTCCGGTGCCAAGCTTGGCGCGGAACAAAAGAAGCGGCTATCGGAGATCAACCAGGCCTTGGCCGGACACTTTACTAAGTTCAGCCAGAATCTGCTCGGTGAAGAAGGCTCGCTCTATGTGACGCTCGCCAGCGACTCCGATATGGCCGGTCTGCCGCAATCCCTACGTGATGCGGCGGCACAGGCCGCGAAATCAAAGAATATTACTGCGGCGGGAATCATCCGCAATACGCGTTCCTCGGTCGATCCTTTTCTGACCTACTCCGACCGTCGCGATCTTCGCGAAAAGGTCTGGAAAATGTTCGTCAATCGCGGTGACAACGGCGATGAACGCGACAACAACGCGATCATTCCCGAGATCCTCAAACTGCGTGCCGAACGCGCAAAACTCCTCGGCCATCCAACACATGCTCACTGGCGTCTCGAAAATGCGATGGCAAAGACGCCGGAAAACGCGATGAAGCTGATGGAATCGGTCTGGCCCGCGGCGAAAGCACGTGTGAAAGAAGAAGTCACGGATATGCAGGCTCTCGCCAACAGAGAAGGTGCCAAGATCAAGATCGAGCCGT
Organism: Acidobacteriota bacterium; assembly: GCA_031362825.1. Taxonomy (GTDB): domain Bacteria; phylum Acidobacteriota; class Blastocatellia; order Pyrinomonadales; family Pyrinomonadaceae; genus OLB17. The sequence continues at coordinate 12,183 of JANLTF010000192.1, forward strand.
GGGATTATCGCTACTACCAGGAAAAGGTCCGCAAACAGCGTTACGATCTCGATGAAAATGAGGTTAAGCCATACCTACAACTCGACAAGATCCGTGATGCAATGTTCTGGGTCGCGGGCGAGGTCTTTAATTTTACGTTCACGCCGGTAACCAACGTTCCGGTCTTTCATCCTGATGTCACAGTGTTCGAAGTCAAGAATAAGGCTAACGGAAAACACGTCGGCCTTTGGTATTTCGATCCATACGCCCGCGACGGCAAAAGGAGCGGTGCGTGGATGAACTCCTACCGCAGCCAGGAACGTATCACCAAAGACATCACCACGATCGTCTCGAATAACTCGAACTTTGTAAAAGGAAAGCCGGGCGAAGCCGTTCTGATCTCTTGGGACGATGCCGTCACGATGTTTCACGAATTTGGCCACGCGCTGCACGGCCTCTCGTCTGACGTGACCTATCCGACGCTTTCAGGCACAAATGTCGCCCGCGACTATGTCGAATTCCCTTCGCAGATCCTCGAACGCTGGGTGTCAACGCCCGAGGTTCTCTCGAAATTCATGGTCCATTACCAGACCGGACAGCCGATCCCGCAGGCACTTGTCGATAAGATCAAAAAGGCCGCGACCTTTAATCAGGGCTTTGCAACCGCCGAATATCTGTCGAGTGCTCTCGTCGATATGAAGCTTCACCTCGCCGGTGACAAAAAGATCGACGCCGATGCGTTTGAAAAAGAAACACTCGCCGAACTCGGAATGCCAAGCGAACTCGTCATGCGTCACCGCACGCCGCAGTTTGGACACGTATTCTCAGGCGACGGTTATTCGGCGGGCTATTACAGTTACCTATGGTCGGATGTGATCTCGGCTGACGCGTATGGAGCATTTACCGAGGGCAAGGGTGCGTATGACAAAAAGGTCGGGGCGGACCTCGTCAAATACATCTTCTCGGTCGGCAACACAATGGATCCTGCCGAGGCCTACCGCAAATTCCGCGGCCGCGACCCCGAAACATCAGCGTTGATGAAACACCGCGGATTCCCGGTGACGAAATAGCGACTACAATAGCCGCAAAAAGGCACAAAAGACGCAAAATAAGGATTTTCCCCTTTGCGTCTTTTGCGCCTTTTAGCGGCAACCATCTATTTTTGTTGAATTCCCAGATTGCGCATCCGCCGATATAAATGACTACGGTCGACGCCCATTTCTTCGGCGGCCTTGGCGACGCTGCCGTCGTGTTCGGCGAGTTTGTGGAGGATGAACTCACGTTGATATGCGTCGGTCGCGTCCTTGAATGTCGGAAAGCGAAAGCTGATCGCAGGCCGCTCGTTCGCAGCTTCCATAGCTGGCAGATCGTCCGCCGTGATCGTTTCTTTCGCTGACATTATGACGATCCGTTCGATCGTATTCTTCAATTCACGGACGTTCCCGAGCCAATCGCTATTTTGCAGCTTTTCGAGTGCGTCGGGAGCGAATATTTTTGCGTGTTTGCCGTAATCGGCGGAAAAGCGTCGGTTAAAATGCTCTATTAGAAGCGGTACATCTTCGCTTCGTTCGCGAAGCGGCGGGATCTGGAACGGGATGACGTTCAAACGATAAAAAAGATCTGAGCGGAAATTTCCGTTGTCGATCAGCGATTCGAGCGGTTTGTTTGTCGCTGACACGACGCGGACATCGACGGAAACGGGTGTGTTGCTGCCCACCGGCTCGAACCTCTGT
>JANLTF010000154.1:0-2330 GCA_031362825.1 Acidobacteriota bacterium
GACCCGTTGTAGTTTTACAAATGATCATCTTTCTTCGCACGATCCTTACCGTATTGATCCTGACGATAAGTGCAGGGGCGGCTTTAGGTTCGTCGAGTGCGGGATTACTACCCAAAGATGATAATCAGAGGCTTCGATGGAGAGAAAGGTCGATCGAGATTTCGATCTCGAAATCCCTCACAGTAAATCAACCAAATATCAAGATCGGCAGCGACGTTGCAGGAGCGATCCAGCGAAGTATTGAGGCATGGCAAAATGTGGCTGCAATCACGCTAGTTTCGGTAGATTCATCAAGACAAGATGTTAGTCAGGTCGGATTTGCGGGTGATGGTGTCAGTTTGATCACCATCGCGGCGACACCCGAGAATATTTTGTTCTTTGGTAAAGATCCGTACGCAGCGTCCGCGAAAACCAGAATATTTTACAACCGACGCGGTTTTATTACAGAAGCAGACATCGTACTAAATCCGTTTCAGCAGTTTTCGACCGATGGGACGTATGGAACCTTCGATCTCGAATCGACTTTGAGGCATGAGATCGGCCATTTGCTCGGACTGCGTCATTCGCCCATAGTCGGGTCGGTAATGTATGACAGCACTACCAAGAACGGCGTTTTCGGCTCCAGATTTGAAGCAACAAATTTGTCGGATGATGATATTTCGGCGATCCGGACACTTTATGGTGCCGGTGAATCTGCGGAAGCTTGCTGTGGATCGATCATTGGTAGAATCACGGGCTCGGGCCGTGACGCTCATGACTACAAGGTGTGGGTGCAGGAGACCGAAACCGGGCGACTCGTAGCAAACGCTGTTGCCGAACGTAATCGTAGTTTCAGGATCGATGGTTTGAGCGCCGGAACCTACTCTGTTTATGCAGTTGAATCGAGCCGAAACGCCGCCTACTCGGTTCAGAAACTCGATGATGTATTAGTTAAGAAAGGCAGGCCTACGTCCCTTTCTGCTCGCTACAATAGGCGTCCGAGAGATTTTTCACTCGATATCTTGGGGATCAATGGCGTGCTCTCGGACTCACTTATTTCTTTAGAACGCGGGAATACATATATTGTCTATGCTGCGGGGAATAAGGTCAGTTCGGCACGCCTTCGGTTTGAGTGCGATTCACCATTTATAGGCGTACTCGCTGATTCGGTTGACGATATTCAATTCGATACGGATCTTTCCGCCGTGAGTTTTCGGCTCAGGATCGATGCCGAAACCCCGCCCGGACAATACAGTATAATTGCGGTTTCGGAAGACGGTACATATGACATCCGGATCGGGGCCGTTACCGTTACCGCTCCATAATCGATCAAATACTCCCCGTTCAGCCCGCCCCATAGAAAAAAACCTTGTTCCAACCGGCGGCTGGAGTTTGCAAAATCAAGTTCTTTGTGCATAATTTACCTTGTTCACCACCCCGGTGAACATTTGCTGCGGTCTGTGAGGAACCGCAGCTCCGAGGGCGACGGTGTGGGAGACGTCGCCCTCACTCATTTTCCGGCTAGCGAATCTCGGCCGCAATAGGATCTAAAAAGTTTTTGGTTAGTTGTTACCGCCAGCGCCATTCGATCGTGCAACGTTCATATCGAGGAAGCATGCACGGCAGTAGACCGGGCGGCCTTGTGACGGGTAAAATGGAACCGTCGTCGAGCATTCGCACTTGGCACAATCTGCTTGAACCTCTATCCGCTGCCTTTTGCCCGTGGCTGCAGCGAGTTCGATGGCGGCAAGCCGTTTGGTCTTTGCCTTTTTGCAGTCTTTACAGCGCTTAGGCGGATTTTGGAGATGTTTCTCGCGAAAGAAAGTTTGTTCGCCGACCGTCCAAACGAACGTCTGGCCGCAATCTATACATAGAATGCTGGCGTCCTCAAGATCTGAGGTTGGTGACGAAAAAGGTTGGACTGAAATATCGTCGGAGACAGACATAGTCAGATGCTCCCGCTTGATTTCGCACCCATTTGGTTCAAGAGAATTCGGGGCTGACCGCAGATTTATTTCGGTCAGAAAAGGTGCGATTGTCCTGACATTACATCTAACGCAATTTGGTGTCAAGCCTGAATGGTTTTACCATTGAATGCGAGAAATCGAACCTATGAAAGTCCTCGTAATCGGCTCAGGCGGACGTGAACACGCGTTGTGCCGCTCTTTTGTCAAAGATCCAGGAGTAACCCAGCTATTTTGTGCAAACGGCAACGCTGGTATTGCTGAAATCGCTAAGTGTGTGCCGATCAAACATGATGAGATCGAACGGCTATCGGAATTTGCGTCCCTCAACGCGATCGACCTGACCTTTGCGGGCGGCGAGACTCCACTGTCGCTCGGGGTCGTTGA
>JANLTF010000204.1:0-2932 GCA_031362825.1 Acidobacteriota bacterium
ATCGGAGCCTGAACCGCTCTCGGTCAGGCAGTATGCCGTAACTAATTCACCGGAAACGATCTTTGGTATCCACGCTTGTTTTAATTCTTCGGAGCCGAAATATAGTATCGGCAACACGCCGATCGAAGTTTGCGCCCCGAATGTCGTGCCAAAACCACCGCCGCGTCCGATCATTTCTGCGATCACGACTCCGGTTGTCTGATCTAGCCCAAGACCGCCGTATTCTTCGGGGATCGTCGCCCCGAGAAGCCCAAGGTCACCGGCTTTTTTTAACAGTTCGCGGGCGATCTCCCAGGCGTGCTGTTCCATCGCCGGAAGCTGGGGATGCACCTCGTTATCGATAAATTCCTTTGTCGTGTCGCCGATCATTCGCTGCTCGTCGGTCAAATCCTCAGGCGTAAATATCTCGCCCGCTGTAGATTCGGCAATAAGAAATTCGCCGCCTTTTAAATATTCTCTTTCCATTTGTGTTTCCATAAAATCTTTTTGCCACGAATTACACGAATGAAAATATTTGTGTGATTCGTGTCAATCGTGGCTAAACTCTCCTAGTCCAATCTTTCAAATATCCCAGCGGCGCCCATGCCGCCGCCGACGCACATTGTGACCATGCCGTAACGTGCGTTTCTCCGCTTTAATTCCTGTAATAATGTCGCCGTCAATTTCGCTCCGGTGCAGCCCAAGGGATGGCCGAGAGCGATCGCTCCTCCGTTTACATTTACTTTCGACGGGTCCATTTCGAGTACCTTCATCACCGAAAGCCCTTGTGCGGCGAATGCTTCATTTAGCTCGATCACGTCGATCTGATCGAGCGTCAGCCCTGCCATTTTCAATGCCTTGGGTATCGCATAAACCGGGCCGATGCCCATTTCTTCGGGCAGGCAACCTGCGGTAGCGAACGAAACGAACCGGGCAAGCGGAGTTGCTCCGATCTCTTTTGCCTTGTCAGCGGACATCACGACGACTGCTGCAGCACCGTCGGACATCTGCGACGAATTGCCGGCTGTGACCGTGCCTTTTGCGTGAAAGACGGCCCGCAGTTTTGCGAGTCCTTCAACTGAAGTGTCCGCACGCGGGCCTTCGTCTTGGGCAAACACGATCTCTTTGCGGCGAACGCGGCCCTTTTCGTCGATCTCATCGACAAAAACTTTTGCCGGAACGATCTCGTCTTTGAATTTTCCGTCAGCGATCGCTGCGAGAGCTTTTTGATGCGAGTTAAACGAAAACTCGTCGGCCTGCTCGCGCGTGATCTCATATTTGCGTGCCAGGTTCTCGGCAGTCAGTCCCATGTTGAGATAATAATCAGGATAGTTATCAGCCAAACTTGGATTTGGCCGAAAGACGTTGCCGCCCATCGGTATCATCGACATTGTCTCAAGCCCACCCGCGACGATCACTTCAGCACCGCCAACCGCGATGCGATCCGCTGCCAAAGCTATCGTTTGCAAGCCCGACGAACAATAACGATTGACCGTCATCGCCGAAGTCTCAACGGGCAAACCAGCCGCGATCATCGACGTACGTGCAACATTCATCCCTTGCTCAGCCTCAGGAAACGCGCAGCCCATTATCACATCTTCGATCTGCATCGGATCGAGACTTGGAACGCGAGCTACAGCTTCCTTTATCGCCGCCGCGCCAAGATCGTCAGGCCGCGTATTTTTTAATGTGCCTTTCGGGGCTTTTCCAACAGCCGTCCGCACGGCCGATACAATTACTGCTTCTTTCATATCTTGGTTTTCTCTCCTGAAAAACTCGAATTATGCCAAAAATATCCGTTTCTATTCGACGACCATTACTTGAGTCGCGAGCAAATCCTTATTCATCATTCCTGCTACTTTTTTGAACCTTTGGATGTTGTTTGAAAAACTCCCAGATCACTTTTGTCGCGTCGATGTCACGACACACATCACCGATTATCAAACGCGGCATGTACTGGATGCCGCCAGGCCATGTGTGGCCGCCGCCGTTAAGCTTGTAAAGCACGACCTCGGTCTTATTCCCTCCGCCCGTCCAGATCGTTTGATCGACAGTGCAAGGGTCATTCTCATCCGCATCGGATGATACTGTTTTTGCCGACTCTTCGTCGATCTTATCCGTTTTTAACCAGAGCCTGACGGCATCCATCGTACCGATGATCTTGCCCCGACCCTTCTTAGTCACGTTGCCGCCATCGAACGGTATCAACGGGTCCGAAGTGCCATTGATCATCAAGACCGAGACCGGCTCGGTCGGCTTAAAGCTCTTGTAAAACGGATCCGCAATGCCGCCGACAACCGGAGCGATCGCAGCAAAGCGGTCAGCAAGATTCGCCCCGATGTAGTGCGAGAAGATCGCACCGTTAGAGATACCGGTCGCATAGATTCGTTTTGTGTCGATCTTATTTTCTTTTGCGATGTCATCGAGCAACGCTTTGACGAACGCCAGATCATCGACCTTTTCCTTATACGCCGCAGAAGTCATGTCCTCGCGGCCATCGTTCCAATTCCCGCCAACGCCATTTGGATAAACCGCAATAAAATCTTCTTTATCCGCAATCTCGTTAAATTTTGTCAGCCCCGCCGTTCCTGCACCATTCCCGCCGCCACCGTGAAAGACAATAACAAGCGGAGCGGCATTCTGCCTCGGTAGTCTTGGCGGGACATGTATGTAATAAACACGAGGGCGCTCGCCGACCGTGACGGTCTTACTCTTGAGTTCGTCATTTTGGGCGAACGAACATGACGACAGTGCCAGGAAAGCAATAAAAATAACTAACAGACTTTCTAATTTTTTCATGACGGCTATTCTGTATTCTAGATTCCAACAACTACCTGTTCGACTTGGGGCAACTCGCCAAGACCTCTCGGCGCAATCTCGACCAAAAATCCGCGCTTGCCGCCGTTGATATATACCTTGTCCAGATCGAATATCGTCTTTTCAACATAAACCG
>JANLTF010000234.1:0-4078 GCA_031362825.1 Acidobacteriota bacterium
CTGGAATACCTTGCCGACCAAATACTTCTCCATATCCGCAGCGGCGGAATCTAGCACGAAATCCGAAGTTACGCCGGGGCGAATGTACTTGAACAGCGCATCGCGGTAGGCGAGTATATATTCGGTAAGAGCACGCTGCCCGGCGGTGTATTTGCCATTAACGGGCCACATTCTGGTGACATCGCTGGTGTAATAGTGATAGTCCGGCGCGTAGTCCATCAACAGGAGATCGCCGTCTACAAGTTTGTCAGTTTTCCTAAAGTAGTGACCGAGGTAGGCATTAGTTCCGCCGCCGATGATCGAAGCGTAACCGTCGCCGCGGCTGCCGTGCATGTAGAAAATATATTTTGCGGCTGCGTCGAGTTGGTATTCGTAAACGCCGGGCTCAGTTGAACGCATGGCCTCAATGATCGCAAGACCGGCAATTTCAGTTGCCCGACGAATGACGGCGATCTCTTGTGCGGACTTAATATTTCGCAAACCATCGAGTATCGGCGAAAGGTCGCGAACCTCAAACTGCGGTGTGCGAAGGCTTAACATTTCGCGAAACCGCGCTTCTCTCGAAGCGGCTCCATCCCAAGGGTTTGCGGACACGCGGGCTTGCTCGGCTAACAGTTCATCGCGGCTGTCGGTGCCTGTTTCCGCAGGACTGAGCGGCGTGTAGAGCAACGGCGGCGGCGGTCGCAGCAAACCTTTGCCTACGAGATCTTGCGATAACTGCTCAATTGCACGCACTTGGTCAATGCCTGTCAGTTCGATTATAAGGTCGCTGTCTTCGGCGGATAGTATCTTGCCTTCGTTGCCTTCACGGCCGGCATCGCGGTGTGGTAAATAGATCGCGGTTCGCTGATTTCGGCCGTCTAGCACCAAATATGCGTGCGGAGACTCGATGCCAGTCAGGTAGTAGAACTCATTCGACTGACGAAACACATTAAAGTCGCCCGTGCCCTTTGCTCCCTGGATCACCGCGATGGCATTCTTGCCGATCTTTTCAAAGACTTTCGCCCGTCGGGCAATAAACTCCTCTTTGGTGAAGTCAGTTTGATAATAGTGCCCAAATGCACCGGCCGGGATCGCGAAAAGAAGAATAGCGAACAAAGTGAATTTTAGTTGAAGTTTCATTGTATCGGCCTCTTTATTATAGCATCGGGAGCTGAACATCATTATTCGCGGCGAACTCCTTGGCTTCTTAGTAGCCGCGTCGGAAAATTAGTATGACGAGGGCGACCAAGATATACTACGTCTGTTGATCATAACTAATTAAATATGGCATCAGGATTTTTTGCAATATTAGACGACATTGCGATGCTAATGGACGACGTGGCATTGGCCAGTAAAGTCGCGACGACCAAGACAGCTGGAATTCTAGGCGATGACCTTGCAGTAAATGCAGAGAAGGCGACCGGTTTCGTATCGTCTCGCGAACTGCCCGTGTTATGGGCGATCACGAAAGGATCGTTCATAAACAAGGTGATAATTGTACCGATCGCGTTCGTACTTAATGTCATCTATCCGCCGGCGATCATCGTTGCGTTGCTGGCCGGTGGCGTTTATCTTGCGTACGAAGGCGTCGAAAAGATCCTACACTGGATATTTCATCGGAACGAGCATTCCCACGCCGTAACCGAACCGCATCCGGAGGACGGCGAAGAAGCTGAAAAGGCAAAGGTTAAATCCGCGATCTCGACGGACTTCATTCTTTCGATCGAGATAGTCATCATCGCTTTGGGAACGGTCCTGGAAAGGTCGCTTACAATCCAGATCATTACCGTTTCGGTCGTCGCTCTGATCGCAACTGTGGGCGTCTATGGTCTCGTCGCCATTATCGTTCGAATGGATGATATCGGATTCAAACTCATCGGCCCAGCGGACGAAGATGGTACGCCCATTAGAAAAGGAGTATTGCCCAAGGTCGGACGGTTCCTCGTCAATCTGCTGCCGATGGTCATACGCTTCCTAAGCGTGGTCGGCACGATCGCGCTTATACTCGTCGCAGGCGGCATCTTTGCCCACAACATCCACTTTCTACACGACCTTTTGCCGCAGGTGCCGTCGATAATTAAGGAAGTAGTCTACGGAATACTGGTCGGGCTGATCGCAGTCGGTATCATGACCGCCGCAAAGAAAGCCATATCCACCTATCGCGAAAACAAAAAGCCTGCTCTGTGACGTATCGTCTTCGAGCATCGGGTCAAGCCATCGGAACTTTGACACCATTGTTTGCGGCGAAATCCTTAGCTTCTTCGTAACCGGCGTCAACGTGGCGGATCACGCCGATTCCTGGGTCCGTGGTGAGGACTCTTTAGATGAGTGCGGCGGCCTCAGGTGTGCCGTCGGCGAGATTGCAAAAACGACGTTAAAGGAGCATAACGCGAATATCTTATTTCTAATAAACTTGGCAGGAGGGTAGCTAGGTTAACAACGAAATGAAACGAACAGTTGTTTAAAAACTCGTTAGGTGATTAGTGAACGCTTGTCCTTACGATAGCTATTTCTGCAACAGAAAAGCCCGGATCTTTGCAAAAACAGCAACCTTTTGTTTGGGATCTTCAAAAAAATAATGAGTAGTATTGCGAAGTACGATGACCTCACCCTTTTTCACTTCCTTCCGAAACCGTTCGGCGTTTCGAAATTGGTACGGTTGGACCACTTTCTCGATAAAATCCTTTGCCTTTGCCTTTGTGGCTTCGTCCGTGTCGGGTTTAACATCCCAATGTTGTTCAAAGATCGAATAGTAGCTCAGAGCGGGAGCTTGTATCTTTTTGTAGGGCGGTTCGTACACATCCATAAACCGGAAGAACTCGAACTCGATCCTGTCCCTTAAGACTGGAGAGGTCGCCGATGGAACTGGGTCCGGCAGCGGATTCAACTTCTCCATAGCCAGAACCTCGCGTCGATCATACGCGGCATCGAGAAACACGAGCCTCAGCGTTCGTTTCGGATAGGAGCTTGCAAACTGGATCAGCTCATTGCCACCTGCGGAATGGGCGATCAAATGTACTTTATCTATCTTCATGACATCGAGGAATTTGCGCACGTCCTCGGTAAGTGTCGCAACGTCGTAGCCGGTTTCGGGTTTGTCCGATTTTCCATATCCACGTCGAGTCAACGCGAGTACCCGAAATTTATCAGTGAACTGCTGCGCCATCTCGTCGAAATATCGAGCCCCGTCGCCCACACCTGAAATAAAGAGCACTGCCTCGCCTTTTCCTCCCCAATCGAGGTAGTGCAGCTTGATGCCGTTTGCAGTGACAAAATCGCTCTTATACGGGTACGTATCTTTCGGCTTTTCTGTCTGAGCGTCAACAGCGACGCAGGAGACAATAAATAACAGGAAAAAGACGATACATCTTTTCATATAAATCTCCTGGATTCATCCCATTGGGATCTTTACGCTATTCTTCTCAGCAAATTCCTTAGCTTCATCGTATCCGGCGTCAACGTGGCGTATGACGCCCATACCAGGGTCGGTGGTCAATACTCTTTCAATACGTTTGGCGGCTTCGGGGGTGCCGTCGGCGACGATCACCTGGCCGGCGTGGAGGCTGTAGCCGATGCCGACGCCGCCGCCATGGTGGAGCGAGACCCAAGTGGCACCGCCCGCGACGTTGATCATGGCGTTAAGGTAGACCCAGTCGGCAATGGCGTCGGAGCCGTCTTTCATGGCTTCGGTCTCGCGGTTGGGCGAGGCGACGCTGCCGCAGTCGAGATGATCACGGCCGATGACGACCGGGGCTTTTAGCTCGCCGCTGGCGACCATTTCGTTGAGTTTGAGGCCCGCTTTTGCTCTTTCTCCGTAACCGAGCCAGCAGATGCGTGCGGGCAGGCCCTGGAACTCGACGTTTTCCTGCGCCATTGTCAGCCATTTGGCAAGATGGTCGTCTTCTGGGAAAAGGTTCATGATCGCTTCGTCGGTTTTGTAGATGTCCTCTTTGTCGCCCGACAGAGCGACCCAGCGAAACGGGCCTTTGCCTTCGCAAAAGAGAGGGCGAATGTAGGCTGGAACGAAGCCGGGATAGTCGAAGGCGTTTGCGACGCCGTTATCTTTCGCTCGTTGACGGAGATTGTTGCCGTAATC
>JANLTF010000280.1:0-3240 GCA_031362825.1 Acidobacteriota bacterium
GGGAAAAGAACAGCAGGTTGATTACGTGCTCTCGTCAAACTATCAATTAGCGGAAGGGAAGATAAAGATCACCTCTCAACTTTTCAATGTCGCCAACGGCCAGATCGAGGACACGTATAAGAGTGAAAAAGATGTTGCGAGTATCTTTGCGATACAAGATGCGTTCGCCGGCGAAGTTGGAGACAAATTATTGGCTCGATTTGGCACCACATTAAGCGGCTCTAAGACAATCCGCGGGACGGCCAATGAGGAAGCGTATCGGCTTTATCTGCAAGGCATGATTTTAATCGATCAGCCGAAGAAACAATATTTTAAAAAGGCGATCAAAAATTTTGAGCAAGCAGTCTCGCTGGATCCGAATTACGCCCTTGCCTGGGCTGGTTTAGCTCGCGCTCACCTAACTGCCAGCGGTGCGGAAAGGTTTTTTGATAGCAACGAAGAATTACTAAAAACTAAAGAAGCGCTCACTAAGGCTTTGGAGTTGGATCCAAATCTTTCTGAGGCTTATAGCGTCAGGTGCACCTATGAAGATGATTTCGCCGAATCGGAGACCGCATGCAGTCGTGCCTTGGAACTAAATCCTAACTCGCCGGTGGCGCATCGTGCCTATTCAGATCTTCTTGTGTGTCGCGGACGGTTTGACGAGGCTATAGCCGAGATCCAGACTGCCATAGAACTCGACCCGACATCGTATTTTAATCAGCGAACGTACGCAAATCACTTGTATTTTGCTAGACGCTATGAAGAAGCCATCGCACAATACAAACGAATGATCGAAATGAATGAGGAAGCCCATCCCAGTTACGAATGGCTTATCCGAACATTAGAAGCGCAGGGCAACGAACCTGAAGCATTTGAATGGTTTCTTAAATTACTAGCACTTCGGAAAACAGATAATGAAACCGTTCAACAGTGGAAGACGGCATATCAGAGGGCGGGCTGGCAGGGCGTTTTGCTTGAGAGAGAAAGGAAATCTGATGGTAACGACTTCCGCGTCGCGGGCTATAATGCCCGATTAGGCAACAAAGATAGAGCTTTCGAATATCTGGAAAAGTCCTATCAACAACATGCGGGGTTGATGGCGACTATTCAGGTAGAGCCGCAGTTCGATCCTCTGCGCGACGACCCGCGATTCGACGATCTGGTCAGCCGCGTCGGCTTGAAGTAACAAGGCTTCTTACGAGATCAGGAGCCCAGATTCTGCTAATTTCGCGAGATTTGATTCGAGCATGTGCGGCAGATTTTCTTCGAACGCGGCCCGCTGGTCGTTGGGAACATCGAACATTTCTTTCATTTCGTTGAACAATTCCGAGCGATCGCGGGTGCCGTCGAGGAGCGAGATCAGTGATCGGACTGCTTCGAATTCGGGTTCGAGATTGAGGCCGCTGAGAGTTGTGACGCTCTTGGAGCCTTTCGATATCTGCCAGCGTGCGAATAGGCTTGCGGTCGGGAATTCGCTGGCCTCGGTTGCAAATTTGGGCGTGTGACGGTGGAATTTGACGAATCCGGCGGTGTAGAGTTGAATCAAGAACGCTGCGGTACGCTGTGATTCTTCATCAAGAGCCGCATCATCAAATTCCGTCAGCATTTTTCTGGCTTCTCCAATAAGTTCGGGGAAGGCTACCGACCTCGACCAAATATTCTTTAGGTAGATCAGTGACGCTTTCGTCAGTGGATGGTTGATCTCCAGTGACGCCCCTTTCGGGCCGATGAACCTCAGTGGCGTTGGGGCAGAGAGATCTTCGGTCGAGCCTTCAGACTCGACCTGAGACGCAACCAGCAGGTTGTTAAGGACCGACGGTTGTGGATTGCGGTCCGGCCGCAGATCGGCGTTGCATAAAAGCGAAGACCTGAACCGTCGGCATTTGACGAAATCCATATACTGTTCGCGTTTCACCAGATCGCTGCCAAGAGCGTCGAGAGATTTGCGAGTCTGCTCTGGAATTTCGTTCATGCTCATTGAGGTCACATCGGCCTCGGCGAGATACTGCATCCCGCTCGCCTCGATTTGCTCGACAAACTCATGAAAGTAGAACGGCTGGTTGATGTCGGCAAAATCGTCGTGAAACACGTTCTGAACCGAACGCTCGCTGATCTGGTCCAGTTCAAGCTCAAGCATCGCCTGATAGACCGAATCGCTCTCGACGGCCTCGGTCAATAATCGAAGCATTTCCTGGCCTTGTTTGACCTTTTCGAGCGGATCTGCGACATCCATTGCGTGAAACCGCATCATCCCTCGCGTCATATCTCTGATATAACAACCCGGATATGCGTTATAGCTGATATGGCCGATCCCGGTCGGAGCGAGACACTCTTTATATATCTTTAGAACCGACTCACGCACAAAATCTGGTACCCACGAGTAAAGGCCGTGGGCGATGATGAAATCGAACAGTCCCAATTCGGCCGTCTCGAGTTCAACGACATTCTCCTGACGAAATTCTATATTCGTGAGTCCTAGTGTTTCCGCGGCGAGTTTTGCATCCTTTATATGGACTTCGGACAGATCGATACCGACAAAACGGCTCGTCGGTAAGGCGTACGCCATCGCGATCAGATTTGTGCCGTCGCCGCAGCCGAGCTCGAGAACACGGCAATTATCGGGCGCAGCCGCATCTATTCCAAGGAACGCCGCGATTGTCGACAGCCTGTCCGGATGCGTTTGCGGAAAGGTATAACTCGGATAAGGAACCTCGTCGTAGCTGAATGTGTCTTTCATATGGTTAACCGTGTGTGCGAAATATAGCGCAAAACGGTGAAGTTTACGATTAAAACAAGCATTCAATGGGCATTTGCGACGTATTAACAAAATGTGTCCGACTTGCCTTGACAAAGATTTGCGCATGTATCAATATCATTAATTGCCGTTGAAGCCGGGGTTTACGCCAAGCTTTACAGAGACCGAAAGGGCCCTGAAAAAAGTTTGAAAATTTCTTGCTCTGCGGTTGACATACAGGATAGCTTCTGTATAATCAAGAGTTTCGCCCCAACGGTGGGGAGTGAAGTAAAAGAAGTTGATATTTGAAAACTAGATATGTGAGTCCATGTGTTAATTCGTATGAACAACAAAAAAAGTCCAATTGATTTCGGTCGATTGGCAATGATGAACTAGGAAACTAACGAGAGTTTGATCCTGGCTCAGAATCAACGCTGGCGGCGTGCCTCAGACATGCAAGTCGAACGATTAAAGCTCTCTTCGGAGAGTGTATAGAGTGGCGCACGGGTGAGTAACACGTAAGT
>JANLTF010000301.1:0-6769 GCA_031362825.1 Acidobacteriota bacterium
CGCCGAGGCGAATTAGTTTGGCCTGCTGCGTAATTATCATGATCTCGCTGTCCGGCTCGATCGGGAAGGCGGCGACGACTTTGCCGGTCTTGGCGGTGGTCTTCATATTAATGACGCCCTTTCCGCCGCGTTTGGTCAGGCGATAGCTATCGACCGTCGTCTGCTTGCCAAAGCCCTTCTCCGACACGCTGAGGATCATCTCGGTTCCCTCTTGCGAGACCGAGCAAACGCTGACCACAAAATCGCCCGAACGAAGGTTAACGCCGCGAACTCCGCGGGCAACACGCCCCATCGGACGAACGTCGCTTTCGTTAAACCTGACCGCCATGCCGTCGTGCGTAGCGATAAATATCTGCCGCTTGCCGTCAGTGCGAATGATGTCGAGCAGTTCGTCGCCTTCGTCGATGTTGATCGCATTGATGCCGCTGGCACGGATGTTCTGATAGTCGGCGAGCGAAGATTTTTTGATAACGCCCTGTTTCGTGACCATCGTCAGGTAAACTTCCTCGCTAAAATCGCGAACGGGCATCACCGCCACGAGTTTGCGCTCCTGCGAAAGCTGTACGAGATTCACGACCGCCTTGCCGCGGGCCGAAGTATCGCCTTCGGGGATCTCGTGCACCTTTATTTTGAACACCTGCCCGTCGTCGGTGAAGATCATCAGGAAGTTGTGAGTCGAGGCGAGGAACAAATGTTCGACGAAATCCTCGTTCTTGGCCTTCGCCCCCAAACGTCCCTTGCCTCCGCGCCCTTGCTTGGTGTAAGCCGCGACCGGCGTGCGTTTGATATAGCCCGCGTTGGTCACCGTGATCGCGACCTCTTCGTCGGGAATGAGGTCCTCGATGCTCAGTTCGACACCGGCGTCCACGATAACCGTCCGCCGCGCGTCGCCAAAGCGTTCGCGGATCTCCTCGAGCTCTTCGGTGATGACCTGGCGCAGGACGCTTTCGTTCTGCAGGATGTTCTCGAGCTCGGCGATCAGTTTGATGATCGATTCGTACTCGTCAAGGATCTTCTGCCGCTCAAGCGCGCTCAGACGACGTAACTGCAGATCTAAGATCGCCTGTGCCTGGATGTCGGAAAAGTCTAGCTGATGCACGACCTTGTCCAATTCTTTGAGGAACATCGCCTTGGGCTTGTCGCCCGTCACACCGCGCCATGTGGCGATCTCTTCGGTCGTCTTAAGATTCGCTGTCAGCCAGGTCTTCGCTTCGTCAACGCTGCGTGAATTTCGGATGAGCGGGATGATATAGTCGAGCGCGTCGATGGCTTTGTTCAAACCCTCCAAGATATGCGCCCGCGCCTGCGCCTTTCGCAGTTCGAATTCGGTACGACGCCGAACGACCTCGCGGCGAAACTCAACGAACGACTCAAGCATCTCTTTGAGCGTCAAAACGCGCGGCTGGCCGTCAACGATCGCGATCGAAATGATACCAAACGACGACTGCATCGCGGTGAGCTTGTAAAGTTTGTTCAGCACGACCTGCGGCACGGCGTCGCGTTTTAGTTCGATGACGACGCGCATGCCTTCGCGGTTCGATTCGTCGCGGATCTCGCTGATGCCCTCGAGCTTTTTCTCGTGGACAAGCTCCGCCATCTTCTCGATCAGGCGTGCTTTGTTGACCTGATACGGCAGTTCGGTGATGATAACGGCATTCTTGGTGCGTTCACCGCGTCCGATCTCATCAACCACGGCCCGCGCCCGCATCTGAATGATCCCGCGACCGGTATGATACGCCCGGTGGATCTCTTCGCGCCCATAGATGAAGCCCGCCGTCGGAAAGTCCGGCCCCGGAATGTGCGTAATGAGCTCGCTGATGGTGATCTCTGGGTTCTTGATCAGTGCGATCGTGCCGTTCAATATCTCGGTGAGGTTGTGCGGCGGAATTTTCGTCGCCATACCGACCGCGATTCCTTCGGAACCGTTTACGAGCAGCAGCGGAACCTTTGTAGGGAGCACCTTGGGCTCTGAGAGCGACTCGTCGTAGTTCGGCTGGAAGTCGACCGTTTCTTTTTCGATGTCGCCGAGAATGTCGCCGGTGATCCGCGCCATCCGGACCTCGGTATAACGCATCGCGGCCGGATTGTCGCCGTCGATCGAGCCGAAGTTCCCCTGCCCATCGACGAGCATATAGCGCATCGAGAATTCCTGCGCCATTCGCACGACCGTGTCATACACCGCCGTATCGCCGTGCGGGTGATATTTACCGATGGTATCGCCAACGACACGCGCAGACTTTTTGTACGGCTTGTTGTACGTATTGCCCAGTTCGCTCATCGCCCACAGCACGCGGCGGTGAACCGGTTTGAGCCCATCGCGAACGTCCGGCAAAGCTCGGCCAATGATGACCGACATGGCGTAATCGAGATACGAACGCCGCATCTCGTCTTCGATATTTATCTGTGTGCGATCTAAGAGTGAATCCATTGTGTATATTAAACTTTAAGGCGACGAGCGGGCCCGAATGAGCGGCGTGCGATGCAAAAAATCTGGAACAAGGCCCGTCTTAACTATTTCTTAATTATACAGGCGTAAAGCCTGATTCGCAAACCTTTGCGAGTTCCCGACGCGGCCAGTTTCTTCGGCCGTTGACCAAATAAAATGCAGACCACGAGCACACAAGACACACGATCTCCGGATCGCACCAATGCCGTTCTGGTTACCGAAAAGGAGAACCGCCGGATCCAGCGCATTTCGCTGCCATTGCCCGTGCGGATCGAGGTCAAGATCGACTCGAAGGTAACATGGAATGAGATCACGCGGCTAAGCGATATCTCTGCATTTGGGGCTGGGTTTACATTAAAACGCCCGGTCAAACGCGGCCGACTTGTCTTATTAACAATTCCGATGCCGCGTCAATTGCGTTGCTTTGACTACAGCGAACCGCAGTACAAGATCTGGGCACTCGTCCGCCGCTGCATCGAGACCGGACAGGTGCGATCCGAGCCAAGTTATGCGATCGGTGTGGCATTTACGGGTAAAAAGCCGCCATCGGATTACATTGATCATCCTTCCCGGCTCTATGACATCAGCCACCGCGAACAGGAAGGCGAAGGATTCTGGCACCTCGCTCCGGCCGACCTTTTGGTCGACGACAGCGATCTGCCGACCGATCTGCGCAAACAAACGCGATTCTTCATCCCCGAAGCTCTCAAATTAGAGATAATGGATGACGCCGGAAACGTCACCGCGTCCGAAACGACCGTCACCGAAAACCTCAGTCTCGGTGGTGCCGCGGTCTTTACACAATTCGAACTTGAGGCCGGATCATTTTTACGTGTCAGCAGCGACCGTTTTGATGTTACAATAATAGCGGTGGTTCGCGGCAAGCGGATCGGCCCCGACGGTATCACGAGGCTCCACCTCGAATTTATCGACCGTCACTTCCCTCTCCAAGGCATTGAGTGACGAATTTTCATTCGTCGCCCATTCGAGTTCTAAGCCCCGGGACCCGCATTATGAGCAATACACAAACTACTACAACTACAACCGATAGCCGACGTGCCCCTCGTCTATCTACCGCATTAAAAACGATCGTCCAGGTCAAAGAAAGCAACGAAGAGAGTTGGAAAGAAGTAACGGCCGTTTCCACGGTTTCGCGAAACGGCGCCGGATTTACTCTCTCGCGCAAATGTGAGGTCGGACGCCTCGTCTCGCTAGTACTGCCTATGCCGGACGAATTTCGCGTTTACAACAAGAACGATGAGCTTTACCCTGTTCTCGGCCTTGTCCAGCATTGCAACCCGGTAACCGTCGACGGCCAAACCGTGTATCACATCGGCGTCGGCTTTGTCGGCAAGGAAATGCCCGCAAGTTTTAAAGAGAACCCGAAACAAAACTACCGCTTTTGCGGCATGAATGCCGACGGCCTCTGGCTCATAACCGAGGCTAACACCTCATTTAAGGCCAGAAAAAACGCGCGGTTCTGGAAGTCTATCGAAATAACCATCTCGCAGATGAAAAAGGACAAAGGCGAGTCTGCAAAAGAAACAGCGAAAACAAAGGACATAAGCTCAAGCGGTATTTCGGTGCCCTGCTCGCTCGACATCAGGGTCGGCGATAAGGTAAAGATCGCCTGCAAACAGTTTGATTTTTACGCGATCGCTGAGGTTCGAAATCGCAAAGAGAGCAAGGACCTGGGCCAACCGCCAACCCTTCATTTGCAGTTCGTCGATGATGAGTTTCCGATGAACAAGATACTTTTCGAAAACGCCGTGTCGCCGGGCCTTAACTAGACTGATTGGATTTTTGACGTTTTTTTTTTGCGCGGATCGAGCAGATCAGGCGGATTTTACGGATTTTACTTAAAAATGCGTCTTGATCCGCTTAATCTGCTCGATCCGCGTTCAAAATAGCATCGTTTGTTGTACAACTCTCGGCTTTTCAGACATCCTCTTTATATTTGTGAAAGACGAGATCAAATATCCATCGCCCGTGATCGTCCGCCTGCTTTTGCTGGTCGCCTACGTGATCAGCAAGACGTTTTGGTTCATTCGCTTTCGCGGTACTGAGAATATTCCGCCAGCGTCGAACGGTGCCGTCCTGATCGCCGCAAACCACCAGACCTACATAGATCCCGTCTGGATCTGCATCCCAATGCAGCGACGGTTCCGGTTTATGGCTTACAATAAGGCGTTTGAATGGAAGTTCGTCGGACGCCTTATCACGTACCTCGGCTCTTTTCCGGTCAAACATCCGGTCGATACGAGCAAGCGGTTTCTCCAGGAATCGATGCGGTCATTACGTGACGGCGCCACGCTGGTCGTTTTTCCCGAAGGAGCGCGTGAATTCGCTGACGGCGAGATGTTCGAATTCAAGAGCGGAGCGATGCGGATCGCGATGAAAGCGGGAGTTCCGGTTCTGCCCGTTACCATTCGCGGCGGCAATCGAATCTGGCCGCAGGGGCAAAAATACCCGAACCTTTTCCGGCGTGTCGAGATCGTCTATCATCCGCTGCTGATGGTCGATGAAACGCTCGACGCAGATGTCTGTAACGAGCGTCTAAAAGCGATGATCAAGGCTGCCTGCTAGGTGTCAGCGGCCTCGTCACAACTCGTCCGCCGGGCTGATTGTTTCGCTCGGTCTCGAGGATCTTTCTCAGCTTCCGCATTTGTTCGGGAGACATATTGTTCGGGTCAAATCCCGGCGGCGGTCTCCTGCCGTCGGGCGGCGGCCTCATCGGACGCGTGACAACAGTTCCATCCTTTGTGATTATCGTGGTCGTGCCGTCACGATTTTTCTTCATTGTCACCGGGCCGTCGCCATCGGCATCCGGCGTCGTGAAAACAAACTCTCCGTCATCCGGCGTCTGCGGTTTTGCCGGCGTTTTAGCACTTTTCGTCGTATCGGCCGGCTTTTCCTGCTGATCCGCGGTTTTTGCTTTGTCCGGCGTCGCCGGCGTGTCGGCCGTCGGTTCGGTAGGCAATGCTCCGGCACTATCAGCCGCCGGATTTACAAAGACTGATGCCGAGTTAGAGTTGGTAAGATCGCCATTTGACGAGCTTGTCGCATTGGTCGGAACCGCCGAATTCGAGACGTTCGCAGCGGGAGCCGAGCCAAAAAGCTCGGGCTTCGCAACATAAACGCCGGCCGCCGCCAAACAACCAACGAGTAGCAGACCTACTGCACCGGCAGCGACTGCTATAGACCGCTTCGGCTTCTCGGGCGTAGAAGTAAACGAACGTGCCTGTTCCGGATCGGTGATCGCTGCACGAACCGAAGTCACCTCCGACAAAAACCCGGGCAAAACCTCAGTCTTAACATCGGTTTGCCTGACCGGTTCGGCAAGGGTTTCCTCGGGCATCAACTTTGTCTGCTGCGCAAAAACTCTCGGATCGAGCGGCGGATTTGTAACTGTGACAGGATCCGCGAGGAACGCATAATTTTCGCTCTCACGAAACATCTGCCTCATCTCCGCAGCCGAAGCGGGACGTTCGCTCGCATTGAGGTCCATTGCCTTTATCAACACACCGGCAACCCCGCGAGGCACTTCGGGCCGTATCGAATTCACCGGCACAAGCGGATCGGGCTTCTGACTCAAAACCGCCATAGCACGCGTCAATGCGTCCTCGGGTGCAACGCCTGTCAGCAAATGGTAAAGCGTCGCCGCCAGCGAATAAAGATCACTTCGCGGATCGGTGCCCGTACCGTGTATCTGTTCTAGAGATGCGTAGTTACGAGAATAGCCAAAGATGCTTTTGGCGGCAGTTTTGTGGCTGGCATCGGTCGGGTTTCCTTTCGCCAAAACAAAATCGAGCAGGATGATCTGCCCCCTCGAAGTCAGTTTCAGGTTCTGAGGCTTAATATCGCGATGGACGACCGGTATCTCCTGCGTGTGAAGAAAATCGAGTGCATCAAGCAATTGATCCGCCCATGTCATGACCTGATCGACGGGAAACGGAGCACCTTTTTCGTCGAGCACATGGCCCATGTCCTCGCCAGGAATGTACTCCATGACCAAGAACAGGCCATTGTCTTCTTCAAAATGGTCGGTTACACGCGGCAGAGCAACGTGCTTGAGACTGTTGAGCAGGCGAGCTTCGCGTTCGATCGCCTTGCGAAAATGATCGTCCATGCACAGCGTTTCTTTGATCGCCACCGTGCTGCCAAAACGTTCGTCGGTCGCCAGATAGACCGCGCCCATTCCGCCTTGACCGATCTGTTTGTCGATCCTATATCGCTGCTGTAAAAATGTGCCTGCTCCGATCATAAAGCCGATCCTCAACCTTCGCGTTGTGCCTATAATACTACAAAACCGCGCTAAGGCTA
>JANLTF010000323.1:0-5784 GCA_031362825.1 Acidobacteriota bacterium
AAGCTGGAAACACTGATCAGGACAATATAGAGACTTATATAGGGTGATGTAATGTCGCCCGTTCGCCAGACCAGCCAGGTTACTAGTAACGCATCGAGCAGAAATTGGGCCTTTACCTGCTCCGAATAGCGTCGTTCAATAATCCTCAGCAGGAAAAAGTAAACGATCGTCAGGCCGACCGAGATCAAGAATACCAAAAATAGCCCTTGCGGAAACTTTTCCCACGACAATTGCAGCCGCCCACTGTTCCAGATCCAGATCGTAACGAGCAGAACGAAGATAACCATTAGCCGGCCGATGATGAGAGTCTGGATACTCTGCATCTTTTTCGAATTGGCGGTCTGTGATTTTTCGTCTAAACTATCCATGCAAACCGTTTAAGCCTATGTCGAGTCAAGAGGACCAGAACAACTCGCCGATGTACGATGAACGCCCGTGGGGC
Source organism: Acidobacteriota bacterium (assembly GCA_031362825.1). Lineage (GTDB taxonomy): Bacteria > Acidobacteriota > Blastocatellia > Pyrinomonadales > Pyrinomonadaceae > OLB17. Next base: position 443 of record JANLTF010000323.1, read on the forward strand.
AGTTTTACCGTATTGGATGATGGCGTTGATTTCAAGGTAAAAAGGATCGAAGTGCTACCCGGAAAACGCCTTAGCTATCAGCGTCATTCCCGCCGGGCCGAACACTGGTTCGTCGTCCGCGGCACTGCTAAAGTAACATTAAACGGCAATGAAATTCTAGTCCAAGCCGGCGAGGCTATTGATATCGCGGTCGAAACCGCCCATCGTGTCGAAAATCCGGACAGATCAGAAACACTTATCTTTATCGAAACGCAGACCGGCGATTATTTCGGAGAAGATGACATCGTGAGGCTCGACGACGATTTTGGCCGCTCGTGAGTAGCTTTAGCGAGATTTCCCGTTTAAGAGAATTTCTCTCGCTGCATTCCCGAAATGATCGGCTATGAGTGTTGGCTGTAAATCGAGCGTCAATCGATGCTCCATGCCGTAGCCTGTTAAGACCATCACAGTTCTTAGATTTCGGCTAATTCCCGTTTCAACATCGATCTTCTTGTCGCCGATCATCCACGACCGTTCCATATCTATATCGAAATCAATCTGAGCAGACTCGATCATTCCAGGTGACGGTTTGCGGCAAACGCATCCCTGATCCGGCAAATGAGGACAAAAGTAAAATGCATCGATCTCGCCCGCGAGTTCCTGCTGGATCTGATCATGGATCTGGTTCATTGCCGATTCGGTATAAATTCCACGGCCAATACCCGATTGGTTCGTCACCACGATCACCAAATAACCAGCCTCTTTAAGCGCCCGCACCGCCGAGACCGAAAACTCAAAAAGCCGCAGATCCTCAACCCGCGACAAAAAATTGACCTCTTCGATCAACGTACCGTCACGATCAATAAACACAGCTGGCTTTTTCATTTAGTGCACCAACTCACTTTCGCTGACCATTTCTTCATCGTCGTGATCAATGACTTCAAGGGTTCGTAATGCCTGATCAAATACTTGATCGACCGATATCCGCGTCATACACCTGTGATCGATTGGACAATCGCGCAGCATGCATGGCGAACAATCAACCGGTTCTTTGATTACCAGCGAATTGCGTGAAAACGGCGCGGTCGTATCCGGATTTGTCGGCCCAAATATAACCACCGTCATCGCCCCAACGGCCGGTGCCAGATGCGCGAGGCCCATATCGTTTGAGACAAGAAGATCGACCTCGCCTAAGATGGCGGCGACCTCGTCCATACTGGTTTTCCCGACGATACTGATCGGCCGAGCTGTAGTCAACGAAACGACGGATTCGGCAATTGGGATTTCATCGTTAGAGCCAACCAGCAAGACGTTGACGTCCAATTCCTGCTGCAGACGATCGCTCAACTCGGCATACCGCTCCGCTGGCCAGCGTTTTGCCCGGGAATTTGTCGAGCCTACGCCAAGTGCGACCGTTCTCTTCGAGAGATCGACTCCGAACGCCGCCATCTGATTCCGAGCCGCAGTTCGACGGTCGTCAGATATCTCGATCATCGAATCAAGAACACCATGCAGTACAGTTTCCCTACCAAGCACAGCCTTTTCGACTTCCGCAACCAGATTCAGATAGTAAAACGATTCGTGCCGCCGGTTCTTCCATTCCGGTACGGCTACCGGATCGGTCAAAAGCAATCCGCGGGCATCCTTATTATAGCCGATGCGACGCGGAATCCGCGTCAGAAACGAGGTCAAAGCGGATTCAAAAGAATTTGGAAAAAGCACCGCGAGTTCATATCCGTCTTCCTTGAGAAATTGAGAGTTATCGAGAATATCCTTGATCACCCATTTATGCTTGTCGTACGTCACGATCTCGTCGATAAACGAAGCGTCGCGAAACACACCATCGGCCCATGTCCTTGTATGCAAAGTGATCTGAGCATCCGGAAAGATCCGCCGCAGCTCACGCAACGCCGGCACGGACATCACGGCGTCGCCTATCCAATTTGCCCCGCGAACAAGGATTTTCTTTATATTCGGCTGCATTTCGGCTAAAAGAGCGTCTTTAATCCTTCGTCAAGCGACATCTCAGGAATCCAACCCAGTTCCTGCGTAATCAGGCTCAAATCGGAAACATAGTTTATCGGAACTGGCATCGGCAGCGGATGTTCTTGGTCAACCACCGCTTGCAGGCCCGAGACTTCTTCTAGTTTGCTTACGATTTCGCGAAGCGAAAGAGCGTTCCGTGGCCCACCGCCGAGATTGTACAGGCCGTGACGGATGATCGAGTCGGTAAAAGCCTTACATGCCCTGGAAAAGTCATCAACGTGCAGCAGATCGCGTCTCGGCACGCCGCTGCCTGGCAGTCGCATACGTTCGCCTTTGTTGATCGCATCAACATAATGGCCGACAAAGTTGGGCACATTTCCATAGCTCAACGGCGCGTAAACGGTCGAGAACCGAAAAATACACGAGCGAAAGCCCCGCGTGTTTGCGTAATATTCGACATAACGTTCCGTAATCAGCTTTGACCATTCTAGTGCTGATTGGCCCGCGTAAGCCGTCTCACACGATTCGGGCACCTCAGAATAATTATCGGCAAACCTGCCATAAACGTCCTTTGTTGACGCAAATATGAACACTGCGTTTTCGTTGACTCCTCGAAGTAGATTTATCGTCCCCTCGACGTTTGTTCGGAAGACCTGATCGGCAGCTTCAGGTGATTTGTTCAATTCGGCGGCAAGGTGAATGATAACGTCATAATCCGCCACAGCTTTCACGTCTTCGGTATCCAGAATATTGAAACCAGAACGACGTGACATATCGTCGGCATCAAAGAACTTTCGGACATGCGTGCCCAAATATCCGCTGCCGCCTGTGACTAGTACCTTCATTACTTATTCGCCTCGACCAGACGCTGCACCGATTCGGCCTTTCCGATCACGATAAGCAGATCGCCGTCCTGAATCACAGTATCGCCGTTAGGCTGGAACGCCAGTTCCCCGTCCTTTCGCCGGACAGCGACGACGATCAGACTCAGTTCGCTCATTATATTTGTGTCTTTCAGAAGTATGTCAGCATACGGAGACGCGGCATCAATGGCCACTTCTTCGAACACGAGATCGAGGGTCTCGGCCACGATCGAATCCATAAAATCCGCGATCGCGGGCTTTAACAATGCCCTCGCCATTGATTGGCTGCCGATAATCGTCGGAGCAACTACACGGCTGGCTCCCGCGCGGATCAGTGTTGGCTCGGCCTGCTCTTCGACCGCTCGGGCAACGATGTGCAGATCGGGATTAAGACCGCGAGCCGTCAATACAACGTAAACATTAGCCGCATCGTCCGCCAAACAACTGGCAAGTCCGCGGGCCGTTCGCACGCCGGCTTTGATCAGGCTTTCCTCGGAGGTTGCGTCGCCGACAATGACGTACGAAATATCTTGATCGACATCGCTCAGCCGTTGTTCGTCTCTCTCGATTATGACGTGCGGCAGGTTTTGGCGTTCTAGGTTCCGTAAAATGCGGCGTCCGACGCGTCCGGCTCCGCAGACTATAAAATGCCCTTCTAACTTTTCCATCTCTTTCAATTTCTTCCGACGGTCGAGCGTGTGTACCATCTCTGACTGGATTACGGCCTGAGCCAGCACGGTCAACGCATACAAAACAGTTCCGACTCCAGTGAGCATTAGTAGTATAGCGAAAAGCCGTCCACCTTTGGTGACCGGCGCCAGATCGCCATAGCCGACGGTGGTCACGGTTTGTACAGACGTATAAAAACTATCCAACCAGGAAAACTGCTCAAAGTACTTAAACCCAACAGCTCCAATGACGATCATTATGCCGACAATTACTGCCGCAAAAGCCAGCCGACGGCGAATGATGTTACTTAATGTGGCGAGGATTCCGACAGTCATGGCCAAGAAATAGTTCGACAATGCGGGACTAAACTCGTTAGAATATTAAAGGCACCCGCCGAGATGATAATCTCATTTAGTCTTCTTATTTCCAACCATTAGATGCAGGATAACTTACCGTCCAAAACGATGCGTTCCAAGATGCCGCCGAAGGGTTGGGTAAATGCGCGGCGCGGTAGCGTTTATAAGGCCCCGCCGCCTTCCCGGTTTAGGCGAATTGTGAACAAGATACTCAATCGATACACGCTCGCGGCGACGGTCTTGATCATTGTCACGGGCTTTTTGACGTTTAGCTACTTCTGGTTCGAGTTTTCGGATCGGATCGATCGCAAGCTTTTGAGCGGCGAGGTCTTTACGCCGTCGGCGGGCATCTATTCTGCTCCCAAAACGCTAAAAGTCGATGAAGATCTCCCGCTTCAGGGGCTGATCGACTACCTTAAGACCGCGGGTTACATCGAAAAGAATAACAAAGCCGATGCTTCGCGGAGCCGTTATTCAGTTTCACCTCAAGGAGATGTCGTAAACATTGAGCCGGGCGTTACTGGTGTGATCGATGGCAAAAAAGTATTCCCGACGATCGCGGTTAAGTTCAAGAAAGACCTCAAATCCGTGGCCGCTATCGGCGATATCAGTACGAATGAGCAAGTCAAAGAGGCTCGACTTGAGCCTAAAATACTCAGTTCGATCGCTGCCGAGGGCGATGGGCGTCGAAAGACGATCACTTACAACGATCTGCCGCCGCATCTGATCAAAGCCATCACCGTTACCGAAGATCGTGCCTTTTTTGAGCATTATGGCGTAAACTTTCGCGGCATTGCCCGTGCGCTTTGGCGGCGTTATGACGGCGATGAGGGCTCTCCGCTGTCGAATCAAGGCGGCTCGTCGATCACGCAGCAATTGATCAAAAACACCGTTCTGACAAACGAACCGACGCTTGAGCGAAAGGCCAAAGAGGCGATGATGTCGATCATTCTCGAGACTCGTTTGACCAAGGAAGAGATCTTTACGCTGTACGCGAATCAAATTTACCTCGGCCAGCAATCGGGTGTGTCTATATATGGAGTCGGTGAGGCGGCGAATGCGTATTTTGGCAAGGATGTTTCACAGCTTTCGCTTTCCGAGTCTGCATTTATCGCGGGAATTATTCGAAGTCCCAACCGCTACAACCCATATAAGCATCCCGAAAAGGTCAAAGAACGCCGCAATCAGGTGCTTGAATCAATGACCGAGACCGGAGACGTTACGCCCGAGAATGCTGCGGCCGGAAAACTTGATGATATCGTTCTGAAACAGATAGATAACCGAAAAGATCTTCAGGGAATGCCTTATTTCTCGCAGTTTGTCACCGAAGAACTACCAAAAGTCGTTGCCGATCCCGAAGCTGTCCAGCATCTTCGCGTCTATACCTCGATCGATCCCGACCTTCAGCTGGCGGCTTACGAAATTGTCAACAAACGGCTTGAGGCTCTCGATAAGTTCTTCCCGAAAAAGGAGAAAGGCAACCTAAATG
>JANLTF010000326.1:0-1660 GCA_031362825.1 Acidobacteriota bacterium
TCTTCGCGAGCGACGAACCGGCAAAAATTGTGCGCACGTATAAGAAGATCAATCCCACCACCGTCAGCGTCGCCGCGAGGCCAAAGCTGAAAGCCACCGTCAAGATCAGGCCATATCCGACACGCCCAAGAGCAATAGCTGAAAGCATCAGTACAAGCGCCGATGGACAGGGAAGCAAACCACCCGAGATGCCGAGGGCGAGCAGGCTTCGCCATGTGATCGCATCCGGCACGGCATGGGTATGCGTCGAGCCGCCATGTGTATGCGTCATACCGTCGTCATGTGCGTGCGTGTGGCCCTTGTGGTCATGATGATGGTGGCCGTCGTCGTGGTGATGATCGTGTTGGTTTACGTTCTTGTTCCAGCCCATTAGAGCAAAGAATCGCTCCTTGAACATCGACGCACCTATTAAAAAGACCAGTAAGCCCGAGACGAATCCGAGGAACGGCAGCATCTGTTCGGGCAGGAAATAATTTGACGCAAAAAGCGTCACGAGCCCGAGAGCAAATACGCCGAGTGTGTGCGTGACCGTCACGGTCAGTCCGAGGAAGAGAGCATGCTTTGGCGTCCCGCGTGAGCCGACGAGGTATGCTCCGACGACGGTTTTGCCGTGTCCGGGCGACATCGCGTGAATGGCTCCGAGGCCGAATGCAACGAGCAAACCGATCAACAGTACCGTCGGTGTGATCTTAGGTACGGCGATCAATTGAGCGAGTCGATCGGTCGCGACAGCTTTTGCGGGCTTTCCATCACGCGTTCGCAAGGGCGTTGCTGACGCTGGAATCTCACCGGTTGTCATCGCGAATGTTGCTGACGTTTCGGCTAAGGGCGAAGAAAGTAGATCTTCGGGATACGAGCGAAGATCGTCGGATAGCGGATTGGAATAGACCGTGCTGTCAAAAAGCCTCACGCCGCCTGAGCCATTCACTACGATCTCATGCCAGCCGATCCGATCGGCGTAGTTCTGATTAGTCAATGAGATCCGATTTTCGGCCAAGGCCTTTCGTGAAGTAAGATCCCATTCCATTCGAAGTGTTGGCAATGCTCCCTCGGCAGCGATGAGAGCTATTTTTTGCCCGGAAACTTCGAGAGGCAAACGTTCATCGTTTGCGGTAAGCAGCAAACGCGATACAAATTCGTCCGTAAGACCTGCCTGGTATGCCGCAAGCTCGGCATCCGACATCTTGCCGTCGCGGTCGGTGTCGATCTTAGAGGATTCCTGAAACGTCGGTATCTCGGCGAGATCGACGATCTGGTGAACTTTGATCCCGCTCGGACCCGCGTCGATACGTGAGAATTGATTGACACTGAAATTGCCCAGCGGATGCGCTCCTGCCGCAAACGAAAATACAAATATCGCTGACAATGTAAGAGCTATTCGTCTCATCGCGTCTCCTTTAGCTCGGCGAGAGCGGCCTTCGCTTTTTGGCTCTGGATCAGGTCGAACTCCGGATTGAGTTTCAGGGCGGTGCTTAGCAATTTTGTTGCCTGAGTTTTATTGCCGAGTCCTTTCTCGATCATTCCCGCGTGGTAGATGATCTTGGCGTCGGCGCCTTTCAGACGCATCGCTCGTTTTCCTGCTTCACGAGCCTCGACGAGGCGTCCGTTCTTGTAGAGGGTCCACGCGAAGAGGTCTGCGGTGTTGAGATCGTTGGCGACC
>JANLTF010000366.1:0-5893 GCA_031362825.1 Acidobacteriota bacterium
TCGAGCGCCGTATTGAGGCTCTCGGCTCCCTCAGGCGTCGAAGCGTTATTCGCAAGCCCGTTGATAAGTGCCGGCAAAGCCATTTGTATCGCCGAATTAACGAGCGAAGGCTCGGCACCGACATTCGAACTTATCTGATCGACCGCCTGTGTTCCCTGTTCCTGTCCTAATAGATCTTGTAGTGAAAACATAATATTAAACTCCTGATTTTGATATACCCTTTGGCGTGTCGATATAGTAACAGCAGATGATGCCGAAACGCAACGAAAACACGGCCGAGGTACCGGTCAAATTTAGCAACCGTAAGTGCCTGATCTATACGCTCCTAGCAATATGTATTTCGGCCCTTGTTTACGGCTGTTCATACCTCTCACCGGATCGCCCAAGCCTCAAATTCGTCTCGACAATTGCCGGCATCGACAACTCGATCGGCGAACCTTTCGGCATCGCCTCCAAGGACGGAGCAACGTACGTTTCGGACGGTGAAAAAGGACTTATCTGGAAGATCGCACCTGATGGAAACGCGACGATCTTTGCAAACGGTCTCGATACGCCGTCAGCCATAGCGTTCGACAAAAACGGCGATCTGATCGTCGCCGACTCGGGAACGAGCACGATCAAAAAGGTAGATAAAGCCGGCACGATCTCGCTCGTCGCCGGTGTTGGGGGCAAGTCAGGATTTGCCGACGGCGAAGCAACCACGGCTCTGTTCAACGCCCCGATCGGCGTCGCTGTCTCAGGCACCAGGATCTATGTCGCCGACACGTACAATGATCGCATTCGCGTCCTAGAAAACGGCCAAACCCGCACTATAGCCGGCTCAACGCCCGGCTTTGCCGACGGCACCGAAGCAAAATTCAACACACCAACCGGCCTCGCCATCTGGCACGACAAACTCCTCGTCGCCGACACCGGAAACAACCGAATCCGCGTGGTAGAACCCGACGGCTCGGTCTGGACACTCGCCGGAACGGGCAACAGCGACCTCGTCAACGGCCAGCTTTTATCAGCGTCATTCGTCCAGCCAACCGGCATCACGGTCGATTCCGACGGCACGATCTTCGTCACCGACGGCAATGCCATCCGCAAGATCGGCGGGGTACTGCCGATCGTCACAACCTTAAACAACGGCGACAGGGGCGCTCGCGACGGCAGTATAGCGATCTCGCGTTTCAGCCGACCAAGCGGAATTGCCGTTGATAGTAAAGGCGATCTGATCATCGCAGACAGCGAAAACAGGCTCGTCCGCCGCATTTCTCCGGAGAAAGGCGGCCAAGAAATAACGCCTGACGAAATCGCTTCAAGACGCGACAAACCGGAAGAATTTCGCAACGCTCAGCCCGCCCGCTGGCCTTACGATCCGCCGACTGCCAAACGCGACATCGCCGGCACACTCGCCGAAGTCCGCGGCTTAGTAACGCCCGACACCGATGAGGTCTGGTTCCACAACGGCCTCGATATCGCCGGCTCATACGGCGAAACTGCAAGATTCGTCCGTACCGAAAAGGTATTGAAACCAATAGCCGCCGAGAATTTCAACACCCTGCGCGAACTGATCCGCTTACCGAGAATGGGCTACATCCACATCCGTCTCGGCCGTGATTCGAGCGGCAATTCGTTCGAGGATCCAAGGTTTCAATTTCAACGCGATTCGACCGGAAAGCTAACAAATGTAAGGGTTCCACGCGGAACCAAGTTCGAGGCAGGCGATCGTATCGGGACGTTGAATTCGATGAACCACGTCCATCTGATCGCAGGCCGGAGCGGTTCCGAGATGAACGCACTCGACGCCCTAATTCTGCCGGGCATCTCCGACGCTCGGCCGCCCGTCATAGAAAAAGTGACGCTTTTCGATCCAAATTGGAGAGAAATCGAAACCTCGCCTGCAAACTCGCGTATTACGCTCAGTGACCGTATACGTATTGTGGTCAGGGCGTTCGATCAGGTTGACGGCAATAACGAACGCCGGCGTTTGGGCCTTTATCGCGTTGGCTTTAAGTTGCTTCGCGATGGAACACCGGTAGCGTCAGGGTCTGAGATCAAATTCGACCGGACGCCGCCAAACGATTCGGTCAAATTCGTCTACGCCAACGGCAGCCACTCCGGAGCGACCGGCGAGACGATATTTAACTATATCGCGACCAACACCGTACAAGGCGATAGTCACAAAGAAGGCTTTCTCGATGCGTCGCAGTTCGAAAACGGAGTGTACGTTTTACAGGTATTTGTCGCCGATTATTTTGGCAATACTACGACCAAAGACATTTCAATTGAGGTAAAAAAATGAAGAGATCTTTCGCTGGTGTTTGTTTAGGTTTGCTCATACTTACAGCGGTTCCCGTGTTTGCGGTTCCCGGCCCAACTTCGATCCGCGTGACCCCTCCGGCTCCTGAGTTTACTGACGCCGAACGTCAGACGGAACTAGCCAAACGCCGTGCCGCCGTCGCCGCAAAAATGGCCGACAAGAGCATGCTGATCCTGTTCAGCGCCGAGCCGAGGCTTTACACCAACGATGTCGATTACGTCTATCGTCAGGAAAACAATCTCTATTACCTCACTGCCCTAAAACAGGACGGAGCGACGTTCGTGATGACCAAAGACGGCGGTACGATCACCGAAACGTTGTTCCTGCCAAAACGCGTGCCGCTCCGCGAAGCGTGGGAAGGCAAGATGTATTCACGCGAACAGGCAATGGCAGTCTCAGGACTCAAAAACCTTGTCGATTCATCCGAGCTCGACACCTTTCTGCAGTCGTTGAAAGATAAAAAAGCGTTTGCTTCGAAGGACGGTTCCGCATCGATCGGCACTGCGGGAATAGTTTATTTGCTGTTGCCCGAAAGTAGTCAGGATCGCGACGGAATGCGGGAGTTCCGGGTCGAACACGACTTTTCAAAAGAAATAAGCGGCTACAAGGTCGAGAATGCACAGCCTATCTTTGGCGAACTTCGCCACGTAAAATCGCCGTATGAGTTAAAGCTGCTCCAGCACGCGATCGACATTTCGAGCGAAGCTCATATGCGTTCAATGGCGACCGTCGGACGCCTCAACTGGGAATATGAGCTTCACGCCGAGGTCGAATATACATTCCGCCGCCGCAATGCCGATTTCTGGGGCTATCCCTCGATCGTCGGCTGTGGTGCGAATGCGACGACGCTCCATTACGTCGAATCACAGAGCCCTCTAAAGAAGGGCGAACTCTTGCTAATGGACGTCGGCGCGGAATACGAACACTACACCGCCGACGTGACGCGTACTTTTCCGGTGAACGGCAAATTTTCGAAAGAACAGGCCGAGATCTACCAGATCGTTTACGACGCCCAAGAGGCCGCCGCTCGGGTAACGAAGCCCGGGGCAACCTACGGCGACGCCCAAAACGCGGCCCGCGAAGTCATCAAGACCGGCCTCATGCGGCTCGGCTTGATTACGGATCCGAAGCAATCGAGCGTTTGGAACATTCACGGCCTCGGGCACTGGCTGGGTATGAACGTCCACGACGTAGGCGATTACAGTGCTAAGTTCCGGCCCGGAATGGTTTACACGAACGAACCGGGCATCTACATCCGCGAAGACGCTCTCGACAACCTGCCCGATACGCCCGAATGGCAAGCGTTCAAGACGAAGGTTCGACCGGTTTTCGAAAAATACAAGAATATTGGCGTTCGCATCGAGGACGATATGCTTGTTACCGCAACCGGAACTGAATGGATGACAAAAGCCATTCCGCGTTCGATCGCGGACATCGAAGCATTTATGGCCGCCGCTCCGAAAACCGTAACTATCAGTCAGAACCGACGAAATATGCTAGACAACGTGTTTGTCCAGGCAGCTTCGCATTAGAAATTTGGTTGAGCCCTCCCGATCGGAAAGGCGGCTGCGAGGCCGCTTTTCTTTTTGCCTTTGACTCTCAACGGAAAAAAAGCTACACAAATCATTGCGGATAAATACATTTTGTCGAAAACTACCGAAAATAATCAGACTGGCGACACGACGCTTCCGCTCGTGATCGTCAACCCAAAATCAGCCTCCGGCTCGACACGTGAAAAATGGTCGGCGACGGCTAGCGATCTACGGGCACACTTCGGCCCGTTTAGCGTTGCATTTACTAAAGGCCCGGGCGACGGCATAGATCTGGCGGAACGCGCCGCAAACTCAGGCCGAACATTCATCATCGCCTGCGGCGGCGACGGTACGGTCAATGAGGTTGCCAATGGTATTTTGCGTTCCGGTGTCGACGCGGAGCTTGGTGTTTTGCCGTCCGGAACCGGCGGAGATTTTCGCCGAACTCTTGGCTTGCCTCTCGGAAATCGCGAAGCCGCTGCGTCCCTTCGTGACGGAGAAACTCGCTCGATAGACGTCGGACGCGTGACGTTTATCGATCATGACGACCAGGAAACCTCGCGATACTTTCTAAACGTCTCATCCGCTGGCCTCGCCGCAAACATAATCGAACGGGTGAAATCGCAAAAGGTATTTGACTGGCTTCCGGTCGAATCACTCCGTGGACGCGCAAATTTTGCCGTTTCGACGCTGCAGCAGGTCATGGATCTTGATTCGGTAATGCTGAAGGTCAGATTTGACGATGGCCCGGAATCCAATCTCCAAACGATCGCGTTCTGCGTGGCAAATTCGCGCTACTTTGGCGGCGGCATGTTGATCGCACCCGACGCGAGCCTTAACGACGGCCTGCTCGACGTAGTAAATATCGGCGATATTGGTGCATTAAAGATCATCTTCAACGCCCACACGCTCTACCGCGGCACTCACCACGGATTGCAGGAAGTAAACGGTTCTACTGCCAAAAAGATCGAGATCTCCGCCGCCGATCCGTCGCAGGAAGTACGAATCGAGACCGACGGCGAATTGCCCGGCAAACTACCGGCAAACTATGAGATCGTTCCGAACGCGTTGCGGGTTCGCGTTCCAAAATATTGATACTTTTTTTGATGAGGCTACGATCACGAACATTACTCGTTGGATTTTTCTTTGTCGCATCGACGGCTATATCAATGGCTCAGACGACCGTTGTTACTGATAACGACGATCTTCAATCATGGAATGATATCCAGATGACTGTCGCGGTCAACAAGAAGGTCGATTTGTACACCGCACTTACTCTACGTTTCGGCAAAGATATTTCAAGGTTAAACGACCGTCGGATCGCATTCGGTTTTAATTTTAAGCCGACGAGCTATTTATCGGTTATGCCGTTCTACTGGTCGATCACCGCCCGAAATTCGGCTGGGCAATTCCGCAACGAACATCGGCTGAATCTCCGTGCTGTGATCAAATTCCCGACAAAAATGCTCGGAATTTCGCATCGCAGCTGGTTTGAATACCGGATCCGCTCGGTCGGTAACACCTGGCGATACCGGCCGTCGATCACGGTCGAAAAGGAACTTCCGAAGAAATTTATCGACGGCCTCAAGGTCTTCGCGACCGAAGAACCCTTTTACGACTCCGCATCCGGACGCTTTTCGCGGAACCGTTTTAGCATCGGTTTTAACAAAACTCTTAATAAGAAGTTATCGTTTGACATCTTCTATCTTCGTCAAGGCGACAACCTTTCCAAACCGGGCACGATCGACGTGATCGGCACCGCATTAAAGATCAAAATGTGATCGTATAGCTGCCGAAAATAGTTGTTGCCTTTTCGTTACAGTTTTCGCTAGAATCAATTTCAAACATATTGCCGAAGTGATCGCCTATTAAGGTCAACACACGGGGGATCCAAACGATCTGTTCTTATACAGATCAGGGGCTAATCTGAGACTCAGAAGAAGACTTCTTCGCTTCCAGCCCGACAGCTAACCTCGTAGGCGTTAACGAAGGAGGACACGCGGATCTATCTGAGGTTGTGTGCTCGCACAGCCTCTTTTTGTATCTGCAAGCCACA
>JANLTF010000368.1:0-1527 GCA_031362825.1 Acidobacteriota bacterium
TTAACGGCAAGGTCTTTGTCCGCGAGAATGCTCACGGCACCGACGCACAGCAATCGAACAAGAATCTGTTGTTGTCGAATGACGCCCGCGTCGATACCAAACCGCAGCTTGAGATATTCAACGACGACGTAAAATGCGCTCACGGTGCGACTGTTGGGCAGCTTGAGGAAGAGGAACTGTTCTACTTGCTGACGCGAGGATTGCCCGAAGTGCTGGCTAAGAATCTTCTAACGTACGGCTTTGCTGAGGAGATCATAAATAAGATCAAGATCGAGGCAATAAAGAAAGAACTTGATAAGGCGGTGTTAAATCGCTTGAACACGAATTTGGAAGGCTAAAATGGAAGCAGTAAAACCAGTGACCAATTGGGACGTAGATAAAATTAGAAAAGATTTTCCGGTACTTTCGCGAGATGTGAACGGCAAGCCGCTCGTGTATCTGGATAACGGGGCTTCGTCGCAGGTGCCGCAGTCGGTGATCGACCGGACTTCGAAATATCTGGCCGAGGAGCACTCGAACATCCACCGCGGAGTGCATTACCTTTCGCAACACGCGACTACGGCCTACGAGGCAGCTCGGGAGAAGGTAAAACGCTTTGTCAACGCGCCGGATGTGAAGGAGTGCATCTTTGTTCGCGGCACGACCGAGGGCGTGAATTTGGTTGCGCACTCTTACGGTAATAAGTTCATCGGCGAAGGAGACGAGATCCTGGTCTCGCAGATGGAGCACCATTCGAACATCATCCCGTGGCAGATGATCGCCGAGGAAAAGGGTGCGACGATCCGCATGATCCCGATGAACGAACGCGGCGAGCTGATCATCGACGAGTACGAGAACATGCTCAACGAGCGCACCAAGATGGTCGCGGTCACGCATGTTTCTAACAGCCTCGGCACGGTCAATCCGGTCAAGGAAATGATCGCGACGGCGCACAAATTCGGCGTGCCCGTCTGTGTCGATGCCGCCCAGAGCGTACCGCATTTTCCGGTCGATGTGCAGGATCTCGATTGCGATTTCTTTATCTTCTCAGGCCACAAGATGTTCGGCCCGACCGGCAGCGGTGTGATGTACGGCAAGCGAAAATGGCTCGACCAAATGCCGCCGTATCAGACCGGCGGCGGGATGATCCGCACGGTAAGTTTTGAAAAGACAACCTTTGCACCGATCCCGGATAAATTCGAAGCAGGCACACCAGCCATCGCCGCAGGCATCGGGCTCGGAGCCGCGATCGATTACATAAACGCCATCGATTTCGAAGCCGCCGCCGCATACGAGCACGAGTTGCTCGAATACGCCACCGAACGCCTCGGCGACATTCCCGAGGTCAAGATCATCGGAACGGCCGCCGAAAAAGCATCCGTCCTCTCATTCACCATCGAAGGCATCCATCCCCACGACATCGGCACGATCCTCGACCAGCAAGGCATCGCCATCCGTGCCGGCCACCACTGCGCACAGCCGGTGATGGAATTCTTCGATGTTCCGGCGACAGCGAGAGCGAGTTTCGCATTCTACAATACGAAAGAG
>JANLTF010000397.1:0-5969 GCA_031362825.1 Acidobacteriota bacterium
GATTTGCCCGAGCCGTTCGCTCCGATGATGCCGATCTTATCGCGGTCTTCAAGACCGAGCGTTACATTCTCAAACAGCGGCTTAAAGCCGTAGTTCTTCGAGACATTTTCGAGCGAGACAATATTCATAGGAGATGGTTAACTGGTGAGACGGCGATAAATATTCGGCATCCGCTCAGGCAGCGAGAGCACGTCGTCGATGATCGTGTAGCCGACATCGCCGTAGAGATCCTTTAGTTCGGCTTCGGATTCGCGGTCGATGGTGATGCAGAATGGGGTGATGCCCATCATTTTGGTTTCGGTCAGGGCCTCGCGAACGTCCTCGCGGGCGTAACGGGCGTCGCCGTAGTCGTGATCGTACGGACGGCCGTCGGTGAGGATGATGAGCAGCTTGGTTCGCGCTTCCTGTTTTAGCAATTTGGCCGAGGCGTGACGGATCGCGGCTCCGAGACGCGTGTTGTTTTGAAAAGTGATACCGCCGATGCGTTTTTCGATCACTTCGGAATATTTCTCGGCAAAGTCTTTGACGACATAAAATTTCACATTGCGGCGGCCTTCGCTCGTAAAGCCGTAGATCGAATAGACATCGCCGACGGCCTCGAGAGCTTCGCTCATCAGAACGAGGCCTTCTTTTTCGATCTCGATAATGCGGCGGCCCGGATGCGTGTACGGCTGCAGCGGATTTCGCGTGATCGTTCGGGCAGTCGAGCTGGATTGATCGAGCAATATCGAGACGGCAACGTCACGCTGACGCCTGAGTTTTTTCGTGTAGATATTCTCGGACTGCAAACCGTCCGCACGGCGGTCAACGACGAAATCGACGAGCGCGTTGAGATC
Organism: Acidobacteriota bacterium; assembly: GCA_031362825.1. GTDB lineage: Bacteria > Acidobacteriota > Blastocatellia > Pyrinomonadales > Pyrinomonadaceae > OLB17. Next base: position 837 of record JANLTF010000397.1, read on the forward strand.
GTAATCTTCGCCATCGATCTCGCGGTTGATGCGCGTCAGGTTTTCGGGTTTCATCAACTGAAACTGATGCCTGATCGACGAGATCACGCCGCGATAGCGTGAACGCGTTAGCTCGACGAATATTCGATCACCTTGCTTCACCGTTTTCTCAATGACACGGCTCCATCCGACGCGATAGTCGTTCAGATCACGGTCCCATTCGTCATACGCAAACGCAACGTCGTCTGCCTCAAGTGCCTGTTCCGGAATATCGCTCTGCGACCACGCCTCCGAGCCCTGCAGATCGTCAGGTTCACCTTCGTCGTCGAGGCTGTTCCAGGTGTTGAAAAGGTCGCGAATGTCCTCTGTACTCTTCTGTTTTTCACGCTTGACCTGATCTTCGGTCACGGCCTCAGCCGCGTCTTTGTCGTCGTAGGCAAACTCGCTTTTGTCTTCGGTGTTGTCCGCCTCGGCCTCTTGCGAATCTTCGGGCGTGATGTTTTGGAAAAGCGTGTAAACGCGGCTCGTCGCCATTAGCGAATCGGCAACCGTGGGGATATTTTCACCGCAGAGACGCGGAGACGCAGAGAAATTAGAATTCGCCTCGGTGGTTTCTGCCGCTTTGAATTCTCTCTGCGTCTCTGCGTCTCTGCGGTTGATCTGAACGTACTTCTCAACTACGCTTTCGATCTCACTGACAATCTGGCCGTAAAAGCGTTTCGCGTCGTCGGTGGCGCCGCCGCAGAGCGTGATCTGGAAAAGGAGTTCGAACGGCACCTGATGCATCGGCAGGTCGAAAATATACGGCCGGTTCGCATTGAGATGCGATTGCATCAGATCGAGGTCTTTGCGCAAGCCGCGATATGTGTTGCGAAGCCGGTTGTCGATACGAGCGTTTTCCATTGTCGCAAAGATCTTGCGCGCCAAACGTGGTTCGGGAAACGCTGTCAGAACTGCGCGATAGTCCGAATTCTTGGGTAGTTTCGTTGAACGTTTTTTCTCTTCGACGCCTTCAGGCAAAGCCTTTTCGCCCTTCTGAACGTCCTCAATATAGCCTGCAAGCGAAAACGCATCGAGCTGGTCGGCAGTCGCGGAATACAGGTCGATGAGGTCGGCATACGCGGCCTTCAGCCCCAAAGTGTCCTGCTCGAAAGTGCCAAATTCGATCTGTCCGGCACCGTGGGCGGCGAGCACTTTGTACAGGCGAAAATCCATTTCGTCATCGTCAAATTCGGCGACGGCGGTGGGAAGGTAGATCGTCTTGCCGTCGCCGATCCGTGATTCCTGCTGGCCCGCCGAGATCGAAGCAACCTCGATCTCTTTGCCGGTCAGGGCTTCGATGTACATTCGCAAGACCGTTTGGATGCGTTCGAGCGGAAGCCCGAGTCGTGTTTCCTGCAGACGCTCGTTCGAATCGCGTGTTTCGAGCGCGAAATAGCTGCGGCGGGCCTTGGTCGAATCGTTCGCACGCTCGCGGATGCCATTCTCGACCCATTCCTCGAACTGCGCGATCGACACCGTCTTGAGCGCCGTCGCGCTCGAACGAAACGCCGCGAGAGCGCTTTCGGCGTCGGTCTCAGCGATCTTCGCGGTCAATTGCAGGACGCGTTGGATGTCTTCGGACGATGCCTTTTTCTTTTTGGTGAACGACCCAAAAAACTTCGGTGTCGCACGCAAGAATGAGATCAGCACAGCGTTTCCGTGCCTCGCGATCGAGCGCGCGAGCAAACACCAGTCTTCGAACGCCTTGCCCGACGACGCCATAACGTCGCTGCCCGCCGTCACAAAATGGAGCGTCACGCTGCCGCCGAATTCGAGAAACTCGCTCGAACGCTGCATCAATACAACTGCGTCGGCAGCCGTGATCTTTTCGAGAGCCTCGGGCAGACTTGCCCAAAGGTCAGCGGTCATTCCGCCCGTTCGCTCGGCAAATTGAGCGGCGAGAGCTAGTATCGCAGCGGAAACTACCTCTTTGTCGTCCTCGAATTTCGACAATGCGAGCGTGACATCCGGCGTGTTCTGCAAAAATTCCGAGCTGTGTTTTGCCGACCGCTGAGCGATCTCGACGGCCAGCAGCAGAATATCGGTCAGCAGTTTGTCGTCGGCAACTTTCTTTGCGAGATCGGGAATCAACTGAAACGTTTCGAGCGAGATCGAGCTCGACAAAACAAGCTGCCGCGTGCAGACCTGAAAAACAGCCGACCGTGCGGTTTCAGGAACATCTTTGAAACCGCCGACACCATCAGCGAAAAACACGGCACCGATGTCCGCATTTCCCATCGCGAGCCTTCGGCCCATCTCGCCCCAATGCCGCAGATCATCGGCGGAGAGTATCTTCGCGGCCTTTGGCACGGCCTCGACAAACTCGCGGCTGACGCGTAAGCTGACACCGGCTAGCGCCGCACTTATCTCAAGAGCGGCACGCTTTTTTTCGGCGCTCAACTGGCCCAGCTTTCGGGCCAGGCCGCTGAGACTTTTCTTTTCGTCGGACACGCCGGTTTCTTCGGGCATGTTAACAGTGTAGCAAGCGTGTCGAGGCTTGTCCTACATCTTCGGCGGAATGCCGTCGGCATAGATAAAGACGTGAAAACAGGCGTTGTCGCCGTATTCGATGAGGGCGTCGAGCTTGTTGGCACGCTCCATTTCGGCGAGTTTGTTCATCACGAAATTTTGTTCTTCGACGGGCATATGCTTACGTGCAAGGTCAAACGCACAGCCCGAGGTGTGCGGCGGCAAAGAGCCTTCGCCGCGGACCTTGAACGAGTTGGCATTCGTCGCGTTCAGCCCGATCTGATAATCCATCGAACGCGTCAGCGACGTCACACGCAGCGGACGGCCGAACTTTTGAAAGTACGCATCTGCGAGTTCCTTCAATATCGGTTTCGCACGCTTCTGGAACATCCTGAGCAGACGCATGCGCATTTGTTTGCGGTTTCCGGCATTGTTCAGGTCGTATTTTTGGCCTGCGAAATTGGACGCGAGCTTCGACAGAGTCGCGTGTTTAGGCATTCCGGGCGTTATCTCGACAGGCTCCTGAGTAAAGCTAAACGTCCGGAACGGCCCGTCGCTCGCACTGCCGCCGACATCGAGATAAAAGCTGTTCGTCGCCATCGGCATCTCGAGCAGTTCGCCGCTCAACCGCTTTTCGGCGAGTTCGGCAAAATCCAGCGGCTGTTTGTATCCGGTCGTGTTCATCTCCCGCAGTTTTGCCTTTTGCTTGATAACGCCATCACCGAACAGCTCTTTTGGAACGGCAAGGCCCGCAGGCCTAATGCCCTTTTCGCCCGGACGAGGCTCAAATGCTTTCTTCTGCCGTTCTGCGAGAAACGCGGCAGTCACGTTCAGATCAGCCTCTTCGGCATTCGCCGGATCGACGGCAACGTCATCAACGTTCTTGGCGTCGATCTCTTTTTCCTCGGCTTCCCACGAGGCGATCAGGTCGTCGAGGCTCTCTTCGTCCTCGCCGCCGAGCGGGTCGATGACGCGCATCGGGATCACCTTTGACGCCATCACAGGCGGTTTCGGCCCGCCGTTATTAGCGACCGTCGTCCCGCCTCGATATTGCTGCACTATAAGTATCACGACCAAACCAACGAAAATGATCGAAAACGCCATCATTCCTGCGGCGAGGAGTAGAGTTTTTGGGTCTTGCAGGTTGATTCGAGGAGCAGAACTTTTTGCTCCGGAACTAGGGACCGCCGGCGTCGGCGTTGTTGCCGTGGTTGACACACTCCCTAACGGTCGTGTTTCTGCCTGAGATCGCTCCGCCGCTTCAGCGCCTCCGATCTTGACACGGATGCGCGTCGAGTTGCCGATCTTTATCTCGTCGCCGCTGCGGACAAGTCGCGGTGCTCCGGTGATCTGCTGGCCGTTGAGAAATGTGCCGTTGGTCGAATCTTCGTCAACGACCAAAACGTCGTCGCCGTCGCGAAAGAATGTAGTGTTTTTGCGTGAAAGGCCGCTGTCGGAAAGAACAATTTGAGCAAGATCGGTGCGGCCGATGGTCAGTTCATCATCGAGCGAAACGGTGCGTTCGCCGTCGGGAGAATCGATGTGCAGCGTCACATTGGCCATCAGTGGTGGTGGTCTTCGTCGGCAACCTCTTTCGTCTTTGACAGATCGATGAGTTTTGAAAACTCGTCAAAGTGGAACATCGTATCGTCTTTACAGTGGTCGCAGAAAAACGTAACGTCCTCGCCGAGGTACATGTCCTTGAGATGATAGGCGATAAAGCAGCCATAACAGCGCTGAATGCGCTTGCCGAAACCTTGCATTATCACTTCGTCACTGGTGCTTTCCATAAAGTTATTGAAATTTTAGCACATTGGAATTTACGAATTAGAGCTTGCAAAAATATTTTGTTTGCGTTTAGATGATACTAACGATGTACCGAAAGGCTTCACACATCTCGCACCTCCACCATCATCACGCGACCGATCGCCGCGTGAGCTGATATTCGTTTTTAACAAAACCGTAAATTAGTTTTAATCCAAACGCCGCGAAACTTCGAACTAAGTCTCGATGGGCGTCGCTTTGTTGTTTTTGAATATGAAATTAAAGATCGCATTACAAAGATCAGGGAGATTATCCGATGCGTCGACAGGGCTGCTCAGAAAATGTGGCATCGGCTTTTCCAATGGACTCGGGAAGCTGCGAGCTGAGGCGGCAGACTTTCCGCTCGAGATATTTTTCTTGCGGGATGACGATATTCCGGATTACGTCGCCGACGGTGTAGCCGATATCGGTATCGTCGGCGAGAATATTATTGCCGAGAACCCGAAAGCTGTCGAGACGATCGAAAAGCTCGGCTTCGGCCGGTGTCGTCTGTCGCTTGCAGTGCCCAAAGGGATTGAGTACTCGGAATTGTCTAAGCTCGCGGGCAAGAAGATCGCCACGAGTTATCCGAATATTCTCCGCAATTACTTCGCTTCACGGGGCGTTTCCGCAGACATTCACGAGATCAGCGGCTCGGTCGAGATCGCTCCGTCGATCGGTTTGGCGGATGCGGTTTGCGATCTGGTGAGTTCGGGAAGCACTCTGTTTTCGAACGGTTTGCAAGAGGTTGAAACCGTGATGTTGTCAGAGGCAGTTTTGATCAAGCGGCTTGATCTCAGTGCCGAACAACAGGCGATCCTCGACAAACTTTTATTCCGC
>JANLTF010000169.1:0-2469 GCA_031362825.1 Acidobacteriota bacterium
AAGCCAAAATCGCATTGGCACGAAAGTATTTGAAAATAATCTACAGCACCCTCACCAACAACTGGGTGTTCGCAGACTTTAACAATTTCGAATTGGCAGAGTGAAAACTTTGCTAATGGAGTAGAAATTCATCATAGGAGAGAAACTATGGCACAAGAAGCAAGTGAAATGGCCGCATTCGCGGGCCCATCACCGGGGTCGTTTTGTTGGACCGAGATAGCGGTTAGCAACTCGGACAAATGCGTCGATTTTTACACCAATGTATTTGGGTGGCAATTCAACCCTAGCGGTGGAGCACCGGGAATGGATTACCGCGAATATACGACCGGTGGCGATTATCCGGCTGGCGGGCTTTATCAGATCGATCCACAGTGGTTCGACGGCAATCCGCCTCCGCCGCATTTTATGGAATATGTCGCCGTGGACGACGTCGACGCAAATGCGGAACTTGCAAAAGAGCTTGGCGGCAAGGTTCACAAAGTGGTCGACATTCCGAACACCGGACGAATGGCAATTATCGAAGACCCGTCAGGAGCAATATTCGCGACCTTTAAGATGGCAGCAGGAGGGCACCATGGCTGATTTTGAAATACCGAAACACGGAGAGATCTGCTGGCGCGAATTGAGAACAAAGGATCTCGGAGCCGCGATCGAATTTTACACAAAGCTTTTTGGCTGGACGCTCGAACAATCAACGGTAGCGGCCGGAATGGAATATAAAGAGATCATCGTTGAAGGCTCCGCAGCGGGCGGCATGATGAGCATGGAAGGCGACGAGTGGGGCGATCTGCCGTCGCACTGGGCGTCTTACATCAGTGTCGATAACGCCGACGAAACGGTCGCAAAGATCACTGCAAACGGCGGCAGCGTCCACGTTCCGCCGTTCGACGCACCGGGCGTTGGCCGGATGTCGATGGTCGCCGATCCGTCAGGAGCAAACTTCGCGATCATTCAATTTACCAAGCCGATGTAGTTCTTATTGGCCGCAAAAAGGCGCAAGAAACGCAAAATAAGGAAGTCCTATTTTGCGATTCTTGCGCCTTTTTGCGGCCACTTTTTCCTATCTTGTGCCAGTAAACGGCAGCGGATCGGGGACGATCGGAGCTGTTAGTGTACCGCTCATTGCGTCACCATTGACTTTTCCTGCGATCGCAAATTCTATCGGCTGTCCCTGCATTTCAGCGTTTGCAGTCGCGGCGAGTTTGTTTCCGATCACTTTTCCGTCCGTGATCTTTCCGTTACCGAGCATTGTTTCTAGGACGCCGGTGACGCTTTCGCCGTCCTGCTCAAGCGTTAGCGAAACCGGCAACTGCTGGCCCTGAAAATCGATCACGAGCTTCCATTTTCCCGCTACATCCGCTGTTCCCACGTCTTCGGACTTCGCATATCTCGCCAAATCCTGAACATTTCCGTCGGTGTCAAAAACCTCGACAGTTGGCGCGTAATTCGTCACCTGCGGCAAAATTTCTTCGGCGTCGCCGACGATCACGATCGCGACCTCATCGGGCCGCACACGTTTTTGAGCAATAGCAAGCACATCATCCGGGGTTACTGCATCGACGTTTGCACGGTACGTCTGTAAATAATCTTCGGGAAGATCATACAGATGCTGATTGACAATGAGCGAGGTCAGACCGCTCTGCGTCTCGGCTCTGAGCGGAAATACGCCGGTCAGAAAGTTCTTGGCGTCAGCCAACTCGTCTTCACCAACTTTCTCGGTTCGGATTCGTTCGAGTTCGTAAAAGAACTCTTTGAGCGAATCGCCCGTTACAGACGTTCGAACTTCGGCCGTCGCTTCGAAATCACCGGCTTGCTTCTTCGTTTCAAGCCGCGTGTAGGCTCCATACGTATAGCCTTTCTCTTCACGCAAATTCATAAAAACACGCGACGACGCTCCGGCACCGAGTACCTGATTCATCACGATGAGCGGGAAATAGTCAGGATCACTTCTTTTAACGCCGAGATTAGCGAGGACAATGTTAGATTGAGCAGAACCCGGACGGTCGACGATCGTCAGGCTTCGCTCTAATCGCTTTGGAGGCTCTGGAAAGTCATTAACAACACCGCTTCCCTGCTGCCAGTCTCCAAAAAGTTCGTTCAGATCAGCGAGAAATTCATCTTCTTTGACATCACCGACGACGATAAATATTGCATTATTTGGTACAAACCGCTTGGCGTGAAACCTAACGAGCGTCTCGCGGTCAAGTTTCTCTATATCCTTCGCGTTTGGCGAGACCTTTGAGTAAGGGTGATCGCCGTAAACTAACCGTGCAGCCTGTTCACCGGCGAGAAAGCCCGGCTGCGAACGTTGGAATTTGAGGTTTTCGATCGTATTACGGCGGTAAAGATCGAGTTCGCTCTCAGGAAACGTCGGCCGCAGCACGACGTCAGCCATCAGATGCAGTATCTCAGTGGAATACAGCGAAAGGCTCGAAGCCGCAACGGTCGTAAAATCGTCCGAGGCTCCCG
>JANLTF010000171.1:0-3162 GCA_031362825.1 Acidobacteriota bacterium
AAGACTTATATTTGGAACGGCAATTATTTTTATCTTCGCGTTTTCGGCATTTGGGCAAAAGGCGGCGGCGGGCAAAGCTGACCCTTCGAAAGGTGTGCGCGAGGCGTTTGACCGTCTTGTCGATGGCATCAAAACCGTCGATCTCGATAAGGTTATGGGCGTTTATGAAAAGAGCCCGAAACTGCTTATCTTCAATAACAACGGAACCGCGACACAAGGCTGGGATGAGGTCAAAAGCGTCAACGAAAAGATCTACGTCAAACTCTCAAACGTCACGCTCGATGTTACAGGCCTGCGTGTAGAGATGCTCGGAAAAACTTTCGCTTATGTCTCTTGCAAATGGAAACAGACCCAAGAGAACAACGGCAAGCTCGAGGATTCGTCCGGCCGTATGACACTCGTATTCAAACTCGTCGGCAAAGACTGGAAGATCACCCACCGCCACACTTCGCCCGACGCATCAAGACTAGTCTTCCCATCCGAACGCGAGACCAAACCTGAGTCCGCAGGCGGCGGTCAGATCGATCTTAAATAGTTGAAAGTCAATTGCAAAAGCCCGCACGTCAGAACCGGGAGCGGTTGCGACTAAGTTCTTTGCAGAAGCCCGCACGTAAGTAGGGGCGATACCCTCAACTCAGACAGGAAAAATTAACCACAGATAACCACAGATGAACTCAGATAATTAAATCAATTCTTATCTGTGTCGATCTGCATGTATCTGTGGCTAAACTTTTCTCCTGTTTATAAGCCGGCCAACTCGATCTTTCCGTCGGCGATGCTAACTCGCGACTCACCTTCGTTGAACATTATCCGCTCGAACGATATCGGCGAAACCGAACCAACAGCACCAACAGACGTAAACCTGAGATGCAACAATACGCCGTCGCCATCTATCGGATATGCTCCGTAAACAACAACTCTCAATAACCCAGGCTCAGTCGCATTCATCACCACCGAAAGCCCACGGCTAACAGTCCCCGAAACATCAACTGCCTCAACCAAAGGCTGCATCACCGCCGGGTCATATCTGAGATCAAACTCATAAGATATAGCGCCCTTGTCCGCAATGCCATCAACAGTCACCGGAACAACGATATCCTTATCCGCCGCCGTCACAACATCCTGAACCGCTACCGCTATCGGTTGCCGTGCGGAGTCCTTGTCTTCACTGTCCACTTTCCATTGTCCACTGTCCACTGTTCCCCCGCTGTCCGCTGTCCAGTGTCCACTGTTCACTGTTCCCGGTCTCGCCGCAGTCGGATTCCAGTTGCCTGTGACCTCGCCGACCAGAATGCCTATGAAGTCCTGTCCGGTCTGATTGCCGATCGGGTCTGTGTAACTCCGAGTCGTCGGTGACGCTCCGATCGGGAACGTCGGTTGAGATACGCCCGGAACAAAGAATCTCCATTGGTTAGTAAGCCCGATGGGCGGCCCAAGCGCGGTCACAAACCTTGCAAGCTGTGCAGCGTCGGTTGAAGATATTGCACCGTTGTTTGTCACATCCGCAGCGATCTTCTGGCGGTCGCTGGTAATGAACAACGTTCCCGCGACGTGCTGAGCGATCCTCGCCGCATCAGCCGACGAAACGCCGTTCTGTCCAGTTGTTTTCGACACCCCAACCGTATAAGAACCGGCTCCAAACCCCGTCAGCGTATATTGCCCCGCAGTTCCACCAGGAGCCGCTGTCGTCGTGAACACATTTGGCGAACCAGTTCCCAAAACCGTTGCGTTCGAAACAAACTTTGTCGTCGGCGACGCCGGATTGCCGTATGTAACTATGCCGCTGATCGTGAAGGATGGTGAAATAAACGCATTCCGCACGGATTCGGTAATGCTTTCCGAACTGTTAAAGAGGCCGGTGCGATAATAGCCTCGCGCGCGAACGTAGATGTTTTGTCCGGTAGGCAAACTCAAACCCGTCAGGCTCCAATTGCTACCTGCCGCTGTGCCGTTCCCGATAGCCGTGTAATTGACATTATCAGTTGACACTTCAAAAGTGACCCGCGTTAGTTGAGGGCTTGAGCCGCCGCGAGTCCACGTAACGGTGGTTTGCGTTGCTGAGAGGTTTTGAAGCGCGGCGGTGTCGTTCGTCAAACGGGCAAACCGATTGCGAGTCTGGCCGCCGATATTACTGAAAGCTCCGCCGACTAAAACCTTGCCGTCGGGAAATACCGCGATCGAATTGGCCACGCCGCCGGTCGGGTTTGGGTCGAAGATACTGTCGACGGCGCCTCCTGTATCGATCCGGGCGATGCTGTTGCGGGTTACCGGCGCTCCTCCGTTCGGGGAAAGCGTGGTGAAGAAACCAGTCGTTAGAATCTTGCCATCAGCCTGCGCCGCGATTGAATTGACGGTACCGTTCGCGTTTGGATCAAAGAGCGGGTCAACTGTCGCCGTTGAATTGAGCCGGGCGATACGGTTGCGTGGCTGTCCGCCAATACTGTTCGCCCCGGAAAATTCGCCGCCTGCCAAGATTTTCCCATCCGGCTGAAACAAGATGGGAAATACATGGCCGTTCGAGTTCGGGTCGAACGAATCTGCCAGGCCGGTGCCGGCATCGAGTCGAGCAAGCTTGTTGCGTAACTGCCCCCCGACGCTCGTAAAAAAGCCGCTAACAAGAACCTGGCCGTCTGTCTGTACGGCAATCGAATAGACGGTATTGTTTGCATTTGGATTGAACGAATCCACCGCGCCGCTCGTTGGGTCGAATCGGGCTATCGAGTTGCGTGTCTGAGCACCTATGTTCGTGAAGGAGCCGCTCACTAAGATCTTGCCGTTAGACTGCAGTGCGATCGAAAAAACACTACTGTTCGCGTTCGGGTTGAACGAATCCGCCGATCCCGTAGTGCCATTGAGCCGGGCGATTGCGCTCCGCGTCTGTCCACCGATAGTGGAAAAGTCTCCACCCACTAAGATCTTACCGTCCGTCTGCACGGCGATAGTACGGACAGTACCGTTCGCGCTCGGATCAAAGGCGATATCAAGCGTTCCGTCCGAATAGAGACGTGCAATATTGCTCCGAGGTACTCCTAAAACAGAGGTAAAACTCCCGCCGATTAGAAATTTTCCGTCCGGCTGCACGGCAACGGCAAAAACAGTGCTGCCAACGACGTTGAGATCAAGCGTCTGGTCGATCAGGCCGTTGGTTTCGACCCGGGCGAT
>JANLTF010000176.1:0-13385 GCA_031362825.1 Acidobacteriota bacterium
GTCGGTCAAAATTTTCTACGCGTGCGAGTCGGGGAGTCGTGCGTGGGGATTTCCGTCAAAGAACAGCGATTACGACGTTAGATTTCTATACGTCAGAGAGCCGGACTGGTACCTTTCAATTGATGTCGAAGATCGTCGTGACGTAATAGAGCGCCCGATCTTGGATGAGTTCGACGTGAACGGTTGGGATCTACGGAAAGCTCTCAAACTTCTCCGGAAGTCCAATCCTCCACTTCTCGAATGGCTCAACTCTCCAACGATCTATGTTGAAGACGAGGCGATCTCGCCCATGTTCAAGGAACTTGCTCCCTACTGCTATTCTGCTACTGCTTGCATGTACCACTATCTGCAAATGGCGAAGGGAAATTTCCGGGAATACCTGAAAGGCGAAACGGTTTCGGTGAAGAAATACTTCTACGTACTTCGTCCGCTGCTTGCGATCAAATGGATCGAGCATAGTGCCGATGTCGTTCCGATGCAGTTCGGTGTTCTCGTCGAGGATATGCTGCCAAAGGGTGAACTGCGGAATCAGATCGAGAATCTTATCGAACGCAAAAAGCTTGGCGATGAGTTAAAGCGTGAACCACGAATTGACGTGATTAGCGATTTCATAGAAAGTGAAATGGCACGACTTGCTTCGAAGGTTGTCGATCGTCGCGAAGAAAAACCGTCGATGCAACACCTTAACAAGGTTTTTCGTGAAATACTTGAACATTCGAAGGTATAGGACCGGAGAACGAGATTCGTTTTATGCCCCAGCCAACACGCTTATATCTGATCCGACACGGCCAATCTGCCGGGAACGCCGAAGGGCGTTTTGGCGGACATGGGCCGACACCTTTGTCTGAACTTGGGCGGCAGCAGGCTGATAAGACGGCGAAGATGCTTGCGAAAGAAGGTGTTTCGGCGATCTATTCGAGCGATTTGGACCGTGCGACTCAGACGGCGGAACCGCTGGCAAAGCTGCTCGATCTGCCGATCCGCGCGACTCCGGCTTTTCGCGAACGCCATGTCGGCGTGCTCGAAGGCCTAACATTCGACGAATCAAAGGCCGAATATCCGAAAGATTACTACGCCCTGGTAAACCGAAACATCAATCACGTTATCTCAGGCGGCGAGAGCTATCGCCATTTGCTTCGGCGTGCTACGACAAAACTCAATGAGGTCATTCGGTCACATCCCGGGGAACGGATCGCCGTGTATTCGCATACCGGTGCGATTTGTTACCTGACACTCTACCTACTCGGTGCGATCCATCGCGGAACGAAATCGACACCGTGGCTGATCACGTCGAACTGCGGCATTAACCGTTTCGAGATCCGCAGCCGTTCAAATATCCGCGTCCTCGCTCTAAACGACACTCGCCATTTGACCGTCGCCACCGGCAACGATGCGTTCGCTGCTCGCTAGCCGCCTTGACATCGGAACGTATTTCCAATTTAATTTGGCATATCTACTCAGGAGCTTTTCTATGAAACAAGTATTCAGGTTGTTATTCCTTTCGTCGATCTTCGTTCTGCTGAGCACAGTCGCTTTCGCCCAAGACGACGAAAATCGTCAAGCCACTGGATTGCCAACAGAGATCAAATCCGGCGCCGTAGGAACCAGAATGGTTGTCTCCGGAAAGATCATTATCGACGGTGTCGAGACGCTCGAACGCAAACCGATAATCACGATCACGATCCTCGTTACAGGAGCACCGTTCGCACGGACCACGGCCCGCGATACGGGCTATTATACTATCGGCGGCATTCCGCGACAGGATCTGACAATGCTTGTCGAGGTTGACGGTATCGAGGTTTCGCGTCAACCGCTGGTTCCGTCTCCAATGGGAAATTTGACCATTGACATGACTGTACCCGTCGCGATAACCAAGTCATTGATGAAGCCCGGCGTGATTTCCGCCCCTGCGGGTTTTCAACGAAATGAAAAGAATCAGCTGTTGTTCGAAGAAGCGTTGGCAGCGATAAAAGCGAATGATAACGGTAAGGCAATGAAATTGCTTGACCAACTACTCGTCGCCGAACCAAAGGATTACGAAGCATGGACTGAGATCGGCACGATCAGCTTCAAAAGCAAGGCGAACGAAAATGCGGAAAAGGCCTATCTCAAAGCGATCGAGCTCAAAAAGGACTATTTCATCGCGCTTCTCAATTTGGGAAAGCTCTACTTTTCCGACAAAAAATTTGACAACGCGATCCTTGTACTTTCAAACGCCGTGAAGGTCAAGGAAGATTCGGCGGACGCCCACCACTTTCTCGGCGAATCATACCTTCAGATCAAGAAGGGCTCGCTCGCTGTCGGTGAACTCAATCGTGCGATCGCACTCGCACCGGTCGAAAAGGCCGACCTGCATCTCCGTCTAGCTGCCCTCTACGATGCTGCAAACCTAAAGCCAAGGGCCGTAGAGGAGTACAAACAATTTCTGGTAAAACGCCCCGACCATCCCGACAAAAAGAAATTCGAAAAATATATCCAAGAAAATCAGAAGTAACAAAAAAAAGGCTGAACTACCAATTGGTAATTCAGCCTCAGGCATTTTCGCTTGATCTCTAATTATTAGAAATCGTAGCGGAAAGCAAACTGCAATACGCGGGGCGAATTGCTCATCTGAGTAAATCGTCCAAACTGAGCTGAAGGTGTGGAGCCTGTGTAACCAAGCGTACCCACCGACTGGCCGTCGAAGAACGGCGTGTTGGTCACATTAAATGCGTCAGCACGGAACGTGATCTTGTGCCCTTCCTTGTACCACATGTTGAACGACTTGGCGATACCGATGTCAACGTTCCATTCGCCCGGCAAACGGATCGGATTTCTCGTACCTGTTTCGCCAGGATGCGGTGTCCGCCAGGATGCTGCTGCGGCCACCGGATTTGCAAATAAATTCGGTCCGTTCGCGGTGTAGTTGATGCCCGTCTGCACCGGCCGCAGCAAGGTCATATAGCTCCGGATATTCCAGTTGGTCTGCCAACCCGTCGCATCGTAGAATCCGTCAAACGGATAACCCGAATGCCAACGGAAAATACCGCTCATTGACCACCCGCCCACGATACCGTCGACGAACTTGTTCATTCCCTTGCCGAACTTTCGGTTGCGGCCGATAGGAATATCCCAAAGTCCGTTAAAGTTTATGTTGTGTCGAAGGTCAAAGTCCGAGAACGAACGCTGATCCTTAAGATTGAACGCATTCAGGACAAACGACGCTCCAAAAAGACCCGCCGTCTGCAATCCCGATGCCTCATCCAGCGACTTGGAATAGGTGTAGTTGAAATCCCAGACAACCCCTGCAAGTCGCTGTCGGATCGACAGGGTCGCTCCGTGATAGTCGGATGATCCGGCCGTACTAAAAGCTGAGAGCGAATCATATTGGCCCTGGAAGAAGTATCTGCTTCCGCTGGCTTGATCGATCGTCTGCATCAAATAGGTCCAGTCACCGGCGGCCGGTTGAGCATTATAGACAGCCTGAGTGTTTGTGCAATTTGGTACACCACCGCAGCCAAGAAGCGGACCCAACGAACCCGCCGCCCACATGTTTTCAAAGAAGGCGACAGGCTGGATATTAGCAACGGGCACCCGGCCCTGTAATTGAATATCAAGGATCGTAGACGCCTGGTTCCAGGACAGGCCCGAACGGGTATCCCTAATATCACGAAGCATCATCGCATCACGGCCGATAAGTAAGTTTCGTGCAAGCCGTCCGACATAGCCGACGTCAACCCAGATCTTGCCTGGCAACTCGCGGCCATAAGTCACGTTCCACGAATAGTTGATCGGCGAAACCAGATTCTGGTCTAGCGAGGTTTCGATCTTCCCGAGTCCCGGATTTCTGAACGGGGCCGTCTGCGGAAATGTTAGATTCGTGGGTATGACGAGGTTTGGAAGGTTACGGATAGTCATACCCGGACCCGTGTACTGCGGAGCCGGGTTGGTGGTGATGTTATACGTATTAACGTTAATAGTGGACGACGATGCAAAACCGAGTGTGTTCGCACCATCCCAGTTTGTCGCCAGTTGCTGCCCAAAATAGTCGTTAGTGATCGCAATACCGCCGCGAAAGACGGATTGATCATTCTTACCAAAGATCTTCCCCAAAATGCCGCCTTTGAAATTGGGCGACCATGCCAGTGAAACACGTGGTTGGAGATTATTTGTGTCCAATGGGTAAATACTATCTAAACCATTCGATTTTCCCGCCAGCCGAACTGACAGCGGCTCGCGATTATTCACACCGTTGTTCATCAACGAAATGGTATTCGCAAGGTACTGAGAGAGATTAATACTGGGCACTGTCTCGTACCCTTGCGTTTCCGTAACGGGCATCGATAATCCATACCTGAGGCCCGCTGTTAACGTTATATTTGAACGTATTTTCCATGCATCCTGCACATAAAAATCATATTCTTCGGTTTTGAATTCCCGTCTAACAGGGGTGTTGGGGGCTTGCAACGAGCCATTAAGAAGAAAATTGAAATTGGCACCGTATCCGCTTAGCCTGCCAAACAATGCAACGATCGCCCCCTGCAACGGCGTACTCCAAGCCGACGCCACCGATCTGGTCGCACCCGCCTGTAGTGTGATCCACTGGTTGACGGCCGTTCGCGCAACGTTACTCGGATAAGCACTAGGATTTGTGATTCCGTTATCGAAGGACCGAGCGAAACTCTCACGCGTATTCTTTATCAAACGAATATTTGTACCGAACTGGATCGTGTGGTTACCCTTGATCCAAGTAAAATCGTCGGTGAAATTCTGTGTCGGATTTACTCGATTAAATCCGCGAACAAATCCCGTTGGCTGGAATATGTACCTGAACGAGAGCGCGGGATCATTTGAATCACCTTGATTGCTAAATGCGAGCCGCGTCAAACCATAGCTAAAACGATTCGTCATATTGCTCTTCACGAGCCATGTGTGCGAGATGGCGACTCCGAGCGGATGGCTCCACGTATTGGTGGGTGGCGTGTCAGGGAAGTACGGTGCCGCACCGGTCAGATCTTGCTGATAGTTTCCACGGAAAGAGACCGTATGCTTTTGGTCACGAGTCACATTCCAGTCGAACCGTGCCGTATGGGCATTCTGTTTTATCGGCGTTGATGCATTGAACCGAAACCCGCCTGCATTACGGCCGTCACCGAGCGTGTTGTCGTTAATGGCGTATCGGCCGGCAACGGCAGCAAACAAAGCGGTAACCGCCGGGTTCACATCTACCACGGGCCCCGCTCCGGTTCCCGTCAGTACGAAAGAATTGATCTGGGGCGTCGTGATCGTCCATGCCTGGCCTGTGTTATCGTCGAACCGGATGGTTCCGGCGGCAAGGCTCGCACTCGGCACGGTTCGAGCAACCGAGCTGTCTTTTGCCTCACGCATCCCTTCGTAGTTGTAAAAGAAAAACAACCTGTCCTTTACGATTGGGCCGCCAAGGCGTCCACCAAAAAGATTTCGGATCAGCTTCGGCCGCGCAATCCCCGAAGCATTGTTGAACCAGTCGTTGGCCGACGTAGCCGTGTTGCGGTGATATTCATACAACGCTCCACGCCAGTCGTTTGTGCCGCTCTTGGTGATCAGAGAAACCTGAGCTCCCGAAGAACGTCCCTTCGTCGCATCCGGGTTTGAAGTCGTGACGCGAAATTCGTCGATAGAATCAGGATTGACACGCAGGACTGGTGCGAATGCCGCACCTGAAACAATATCAAGACCCTGTTGTTGGTTGTTGATATCAATGCCGTCGAGCGTGAGGTTTGCCTGATCGCTTCGTCCGCCCATTACCGAGCCGTCCGGCGTAACACCAGCCTGCAGACTAAGCAGATTGGTCACGTTGCGGCCTTGCAGCGGAAGCTGCAAGATCTGCTGCGAAACAAAATTGTTTCCGAGACTAGCGTCTGATGTGTTAACGATGCTTTCGAGACCAGCAGCGTCAACGTTTACCGTTTCGGTCACTTCGCCGATCTCGACCTTGACGTTGATCGTCGTTGTAATGTCCACCAGCGCCTTAAATTCTGAGACGCTTGCCTTCTTAAAGCCTTTCATTTCGACTTCGATCCGGTAGCTTCCGGTCTGGACGGACGAAAAGGCGTAGTACCCGTTGTCGTTTGTAATGGCAGTTCGGTTTGTGCCCTGATTGCCGATCAGTTTTACGGTCGCTCCTGCGACCACGTTGCCCTGTGGATCTGAGACGACGCCGGCGATGTTTGACGTGCCTACCTGCGCCCAAGTGCTTAGGGCAAAAACCAAACTCGCCAGCATCGACATTATCAGTCGATTAACATAGTTTCTGTTGCTCATCGGTTCCTCCTGCTGAAATCGAGTTAGCGACCTGATATGGGAGCAAGTCTAAAACTCAAAAGTAAATTGTTGAAAAATTGTAAACGGCTGTCGTCCAAAATTAGGCACATTTTATGCCAGAGATATTCTCCGAAATGCAATGGACTGTTTACCGCGTATTTGTATCATACACATATCATTTTTTTTGTAAAACCCCTTAAATTAATTAGGCCGTGCTGATATCCCGTTCGCTAAGTCCACACAAATCATCCAAAAATTTGAATCATCTCCAAAATTTCCTGCGTCACCACTGACCCGATCGGCTCGTGATTCAATTGCGAAAACCGTAGTTAGTGGTCGCGAGGCCATAAATATCGACTTTTCGATGAGTTTTCACCAGCAAAGACACTCTCGTATCAGACACATTGTTTTAGTTCTGGCCTTGTTTCCCTAGGAACAGCATTTGCCTTTATTAATTGCGTTTCGCCATTGACCGGTTTTTGAAATTTTTAAGGACAGCAGCGATTTGTTTCGCCTTACGTCAACTTTCAATGAGTCAACGGCTAATCTCGTTTTACGTTCATTAATTTTTAGGAGGATCAGATGAAAAAAGATTTTAGGTCAATTTTCACTTTGCTCGCAATCGTTATGAGCTTCGCTTTTACAGCGTTCGCTCAGGAAACGACCGGAAGCATCGAAATTTCCGCAAAAGACTCGGCTGGTGCTATCGTCCCCAATGTGGCGATCACCGTCTCGGCTTCGGGAAGTTCGGCCGGTTTCAAGCGAACAGTGACGACCAACGACGACGGCTTTGCACGTGTCCTGCAGGTTCCACCGGGAACTTACACGTTGACCTCGGCAGCCGTGTCCGGTTTTGTTTCAAATACGCTCTCTGACATTATTGTCAGCCTTGGTAAAGCCACAATTGTTAGCTTTCCTTTGAGCACAACAGTAGCGGCGAATGTCACGGTTACGGCCGATGACGTTTCGCCTGTTGACACTTCGGATACCAAGATCCAGACGACCATCAGTGCTGCTACAGCAGAACTTTTGCCGAAGGGAATCAGCTTCTCGAGCGTCCTGAAAGTCTCACCTGCCACGCGTGTTGAACCGCTTGGCGGCGGATTCCAGATCGACGGTGCCAGCGGTTCTGAGAACGTCTTCATTATCGACGGCCAGGAAGTTTCGAATGTTCGTACGGGTACTCTCGATGCGACCAGCGACCTTCCGTTCTCGCTCGTTCAGGAAGTTCAGATCAAGTCCAGCGGACTCGAAGCTGAATACGGCGGTGCCACTGGCGGCGTTGTCAACCTTGTGACCAAGGGCGGCAGCAACCAGTGGAGCGGCGAATTTGGTTCGCAGTTCCGTCCGGGTGCTCTGCAGACCCGCGGACGCCAGATCCTGTTCCAGAACGCGATCGGCCTCGGCCGGGCAGAATATTTTGGACAGGGTAGAGATAAATCGCTCGGATTTTTCCCATCGGCGAGCCTTGGCGGACCGATCGTTAAAGATAAGCTCTGGTTCCGTGCGAGCTACACACCACAGATCTTTTCGCGTGAGCGGACGATCAACTATCAGCACCCGGTCAATCGTACACCGGCTGGTGTCTCGCAAACATATTCGAGCAAATCGACATTTGAGTATTATTTCCTCAAGATCGATGCCCAGCCTATCAGCAAACTGCGTTTGAGCGCTGCTTACACATATAATCCGTTCCATACACTGGGAACGATCCCGTCATATCTTGACTCACTCAACTGCACCAATGCGACACCGACTGTCTGTACCCTTCCTAGCGGAAACGGTTTGACCGGTTCGGCTTATACGGGGCAGGTTGGCGGACGTGACAACTCGCAGAGCATTGCCCTTAACGGCGTTTGGACCCCGCTCAACAACCTGGTTATCGGAATTCGCGGCGGCCACTACTTCCTGAATGAGAAGTCGGGCAGCTACGGCATCGGCGATGTAACGATCCCGCGTGTTACTTGTAGCAACACCGCAGTTCCTGCGGGAACTGAATTCCCCGCTGGCTTTGGTTGTATCCGCGGATTCACCAATAACCTTCCGGTCAACTCGAACGTCCTTTATGACGTGACGACCAGAAATACGTTCGACGCTGACGCCACCGTACTTTTCGCCGGCGGCGGACGTCACGAACTCAAAGGCGGCTATCAGTACAACGGTATCGCCAACCGAGTTGACAGCACGACCCGTTCGCAGATCGTTCTGCGCAACGGACAGCCGGTTTCTTCGTATTCTGGTGTTGCCGCACTTCAGGTTACGGGTGCCACAGCTACTAACCCGACTGGAAACTGTAACAACGTCAATCATATTCCCGGTAATCCCTGCAACTTGGGCGCTGGCCTTCTTCGCATCTTTGGCGAACGAGGTGACGTTTCCAGTAAGAATGAGGGAATCTATATCCAGGACAAATGGCAGCCGACACGTCGTCTGACATTGAATCTGGGTGTTCGCACGGAACGCGAAGGCGTGCCGAGCTTTGCTCCTGGACTTCCGGGGATCAACTTTGATTTTCAGGATAAGATCGCTCCCCGCTTGGGTGCGGCATTTGACGTAACCGGGGACGGCAAGACCAAGATCTCGGCGTTTTACGGTTGGTTCTATGATCGCTTCAAATACGAACTTCCCCGTGGATCGTTTGGTGGTGCTTATTTCCATGATTTCTTCTATGAGATCCGTCCGGGCGATACGCTTGCGAGCTTTACGGTCGCAAACATTCTTGGAACCACTTTGTTCGGTCAGCCGGGCGGCAATTGTCCGACGAACACG
Organism: Acidobacteriota bacterium; assembly: GCA_031362825.1. Classification (GTDB taxonomy): domain Bacteria; phylum Acidobacteriota; class Blastocatellia; order Pyrinomonadales; family Pyrinomonadaceae; genus OLB17. Next base: position 9,052 of record JANLTF010000176.1, read on the forward strand.
CTAACGCCGGTTTTCGGTCGTGTACGTTGCGATAAGGACTTCCGCGTACCTTCGAACACCGCTCTCGGTATCGAATTTGGTGCGATCGATCCTAACATCAAGGCATTCCGCCAGAGCGAACTTTCGTTCACATTCGAACGTGACCTCGGCCGCAAGCTAACCTTTGCCGGTCGTTATACCCGTAAAAATGTCGACCGAACTGTCGAGGATGCAGGATTCCTGACCTCAACAGGCAGCGAAGCCTACGTCATCGGTAATCCGGGCGAAGGTCTCTATTCTCAGATCGCATTGGCCAACGGACTGCTAGTTCTCAAACCAAAACGTCAGTTTGACGCTATCGAGGTTCGCCTTGACCGTCGTTTCGCTGACAACTGGTTCTTTAACATGAACTACACGTGGTCGCGTCTGTACGGTAACTACTCCGGTCTGGCTAGCTCAGACGAAGATGGCCGTACCAGCCCGAACGTCAACCGTTTCTTTGACCTTCCGCATGCCGGTTACACGGTTGCCGGCGGCCAGGACGACGGACTTCTTCCGACCGATCGTACGCACGCATTTAAGTTCTATGGCGCGTACAACTTCGATTGGAAAAAGCTTCTGAAATTCGGCAGCGGCCACGAGACAATGCTTTCGATGTTTACGACACTCCAGAGCGGAACACCGCTTACGACGACCGTTGACATTGCGAACATCGACACCATCGTTCTTAACCGACGTGGTGACCTCGGTCGTACGGAAATGTTCACGCAGACCGATATGGCTCTTCGCCACAACATCAAATTTGGCCGTGACAATCGATTCAGGATCATCCTCGAAGGTGATGTTATCAACATCTTCAACGAATCGAACGAACTCAGCCGTCAGAATTTGATCAACATTGCCAACTACGATCTGACCGATGTCCGTTGGGGTCTCGTGAATGCCGTAGAAGCAGGTCAGCCAAATGCACAGCCTTTGGCAATGGGTCGCTTCCAGCGAAACGGTTCGGCCGCACTTGCCGCCGATGCAAATCTGGCAACTAGCCCGACCCGCAATCAGCTGTTCAATCTGACTAATTTCTTCCAAGGTGGCCGCGAAGTCCGTATGGGATTCCGTTTCATCTTCTAAGCAATGACTTTATTCGAAAGAACTTCGAGGCCGTCCGAAAGGGCGGCCTCTTTTTTTGATCTTGAAACTTTTGTCCTTGCGGCTACTTCTTTCGGAGGCTCATTTTGTGGCCGCTGATGCGTTCGATGATGCGGAGGTAGCGTTTTGGGAAAAGGCGTGAAAAGACGCTGATAGCGTAGGCGTCGGAGCCGATGAGGATGCGGGTGTTGAGGTCTTTCATGCCTTTCACGATCGTTTCGGCAGCGGTTTCGGGCGAAGTGCGGGCTACTTTGTCAAAGAATTTAGTGCCTTGCTGTTTCCACTCCTGCGGAGTGCCCTCGCCGATGCGCGAATTGCGGGCAATGTTGGTCTTGATGCCGCCGGGATGGATGGCGGAGACGGTGATATTCGAGCCGGCAAGTTCGTGCCGCAGACTCTCGGTAAAGCCGCGGACGGCGAATTTGGACGAGCAATAGGCGGTCTGCTCTTCGGGTGCGATAAAGCCGAAGACGCTCGAAACATTGAGGATATGCCCATGCTCCTGCTGCCGAAGGATCGGCAGAAACACCTTGCAGCCATATATCACACCCCAAAAATTGACGCCCATCAGCCATTCAAAATCCTCGATCGATAGCTGTTCAAACTCTCCAATGACACCGACGCCAGCGTTATTAACAAGATGAGTAACGCTCCCGTGTTTCGCGACCGCTTCGTCCGCAAGCCGCTGCACCTGATCGAGTTTGGAAACGTCAATGACATGCGACGAAACCGGCACACCGAGTTTCTCTACCATTTCGGCCGTCACGGCAAGTTCGGCCTCGTTCCAGTCCGAGATCGCCAGCCCAGAGATCTTTTCCTCAGCCAACTTGATGGCAAGAGCTCGGCCGATGCCTGATGCGGCACCTGTTATTACTGCTACGCTTTGATCATTTAGCGACATATTTTTTTGTTCTAGCTACTAGCTGACAGCCACAAGCTACTGGCCAGAAGCTGGTAGCTAGCGGCTAGTTGCTGGAACTATTTCCTGACTATTTGCCGGGCATTTCCCGAGTTTGAATTCACATCGTACACACGGATCGTGATCGCGAATTCGCCGGATGATGTCACCGGAATTTCGATCGTATAACGCTCGCGTGGGCTATCGGAGATGCCGTCGTCGGCGTAAACGGGCCGCCATTCGCCGCCGTTGACACTGTATTCGGCACGCGTCAGATAGCTGGCCGCGTCCATGGCGTCGAAGACAATTCGAGCCCAGTCGCCCTTGTCACGCACTATCTGCGGCGTGCCTGAGGCGGTGACGGCCGGGGCTGTGTTGTCGATGTCGACGGGCTCCGTCGCTTTTTCGCCGTTGAGTGCGAGCGTTACCGGATTCGACGGCGAATCTCTGGCGACGATGCGGAAAATGTATCGACCGTCGGCGAGCGATTGGCCGTCGATCGCGAGAAACGTATCGGTCAGATCTCCGCGAAGCAGTTTGTAGCTCGCATCACCGATCTCGCGGTAATATACGTCGTAGACAAGACGGTCGCCATTGCGGTCCTCGGCGGTCCATTGGAGCGAGGTCGCCCCGCGTTGGTAGAGCCGACGCGGCGGGATCGCGGCATTCGGAATACCGAAAATCACCGGATCGAGACCCGTCAATTCAATATTCGGATCGATCTGCTGCGGCGGATTTGCCGCAAGTCCGACGTTGGTCGGCAGAACTTGTATCGACAGGACTTCGGGAGCGATGTTTCGAGCGATGAAGGCCACGCTGACCTCGTTGAGTGAAGCTCCGGCGACCTTTAGCACGGCTCGCCACTGAATATATTTGGCTTTTGGACTGGCGATCTGAGCGCCCTTTGGATCGGTCAGAGCCGTGCTCCAGGCACTCCAGGTTTCGTCCGCTTTCTCGGTGTTTCCTGTGCGGGTCTGGATCGTCACATTGCCGCTCGAACGCCACCAAATGCGGCCCCAGGTCGAGCTTCCCTTGGCATCGAGGACGGCTGATTCGTATATGCCTTCTGCCGAATCGCCGCCAAAGCGAAACATTGAGCCCTGATTGCTCGATGTCGCGATCAGACTCGTGCCAGCCGAGCGAATTGTCGATATCTGGCTGGCATCGCTTTGGAGGACAAGAGTTTCGCGGCCGTCGTTGCCGATATTGTAAATGCGGCCCTTGTCGGATGTGCCGAGCAGAACGCCTTTTCCGGTCTGATGCGCGTAGAGCGAAAAGCCAACGACGGTCGGCGAAGCCCACAAAATGTCCGTGCCGCCATCAGACATGATTCGATAGACGGCTGACTTCGCTTCTTTCAAATCGTAACGGCTTTTTGCCGCAGGCTCGGGATTCGCGGGATTTGGCTTGTCGACCGAGACCGTTTTGTTTTCAGTTGCGGCGGGAGTTGCGGCGGCGTCAGCGGGTTTTGCGGCTGAGGCAGATTCACCGAGGGCGAGGACATAGACCGAGCCGTCGGGGCCGATGTCGATCGCGTGGATCTCACGCAGCGGCGAATCGAGCAGGCCGAATGGTTTGCCGTCCGGGCCGAATTTCATCACTATGCCACTCGAATCGGTACCGGCGTAGAGATTGCCCTGTTTATCGCCGGCGAGCGAAATGATGTGCGTTTCGCTGGTGTCGAATAGGAGTGAGGCTTCGGGCGTTGCGTTCGCCGTTTTTACTTTGTAGATCTTGCCGCCATCTCCCGTTCCGACCGCGAGACTGCCGTCCGCGAGGACCGCGAGCGACCATATGTATTTTTCCTTCGCGTCAAAATAAACGTCCGATTTCCCGCTGGCGTCTAGCTTATAAACTTTCCCATCGGGCGAAGTTCCGGCGTATATCTCGCCGCCGTTCCCAATCGCGATCGCCGAGACATTTATCTCCCTGAGATCGCAGAACAGAGTCCCGTTTCCACTCGCGTCAACCTTAAATACCTTACCGTCGCCGCCAGTACCGAGAAACACATTTCCCGCCGCATCGACCGCACTCGCCCAGATATACGACTGCCCGGTCTTAAAAACCTCGGTCAGTTTCGGCGCAAGCGAGATCGTCCCATCCTGATCGATCGAAACCCCGCTAGCATCGCCCTTGAGCACGTCCGCACGAGAATTGACCAACCAAATGAGCGGTTCGGACGCAGTCACCGTTATCGAAAATAGAATTAAAAAGAGAAAAACGGAAAAAAATTTCTTCATTATTTGAACGCAAAATCGCTAATCTATGACGGACAATATCATAGCAAATTTGCCTCTCAAACACGTCTCGC
>JANLTF010000456.1:0-4673 GCA_031362825.1 Acidobacteriota bacterium
CACGTTTACCGTAGAAAAGGTCGAAAAACGCCGCATCACACTCGTCCGTCTGACCGCAACATAATCCTAAGCAAACGACGACTTTTGTCTTTCGGCTTAATTAGCGATAAATTTATCTTTCGATTGCACCGAAAAGTTCATGAAAAAGTACGAAGCTAGCCGAACGTCGTTGGCCGTTCTTGTCGCACTCGCCGTCATTGCTCTCGGCTGCGGCCAAATTGCTAAAGATCCACAGTGGGTCAAGGGCAAGGCGATCGCCGGCAAGCAGCAGGGCCTATCGCATATCTCGAATCTTGTTTTGGACGAAAAGTTCGCCTACGTTGTTATCGGCGGAACGATCGCTGACGCAAACGAAGGCACCAACGGCCTGCGAAAGATAGATCTCGCGACTGGTGCTGTAACAAGCCTAGACGACGGCAAACGGATGCCGCAATCTGAACAAGGCGGCCTCGCCTCGGACGAGAAATATCTTTATTGGAACGCCAGCGGAAACATTCTACGTATCGCGAAAGAAGGCGGAACTGCTGAAGCCGTCGTGACCGAAAATGTCGGGATCGGCATCGATATGACGGTCGATAACGAACGAGTTTACTGGACAAATCACGGTTATTATTCCTCGGGCACGCCTTCAGTTCCGAAACCGGTTTTCTTCGCACCAAAGAGCGGCGGAAAGTCAGAGAAGTTCGCCGATGAACAAAAGGTTCCGGGCAATGTCGTCGCGGACGACAAATTCGTCTATTGGAAGACGGTGAACAGTGTCGTAAAACAATCAAAAACAGGCGGCCCTCAGCAGGTTGTTTTTCAGGGCGGCGAGGACGAAGGAGTCGATGAACTGAGTCTGCATGGAGACGATCTGTATTTCGCCCATCGCTCAAAAGGGAACTCGCGTTGGGCTTTGCGGAAAGTATCAAAAAATGGTGGCGAATCGGTGACGATCGTAAAGAGTTTTTCGGTTAAACCTATTGTCGTAGATGACGCGAATATCTATTTCTTTGACGATGAATCGATGTATTCCGAAGCACTTTGCCGCGTTTCAAAGAACGGAGGCGAGGTGACGCGTCTCGACACTGGCTATTCGAGCGGTGCGATCGCTCAGTCGAAAACGACCGTCTATTTTGCGACGCTTGACGATATTATTAGTTTTCAAAAATGACATTTTTACATTAAGAGGAGATTTTTCATGAGTTTTATCGAACAGGTTTGGGCACGCGAGATCCTTGATTCACGCGGCAATCCGACAATTGAGGCCGAGGTCATTCTCGAAGATGGCACGCAGGGACGCGCCGCGGTGCCGAGCGGCGCTTCGACCGGCGAGAATGAAGCAGTGGAGCTTCGCGACGGTGACGAGCTGCGTTACCTAGGCAAAGGCGTCGAAAAAGCGGTCGAAAATGTAAACGAGACCATATCCCGCGAACTCGAAGGCCTCGACGCGCTCGACCAGACATTGGTCGACGAGACGATGCTTGGCCTCGATGGCACGCATAACACATCGCGGCTCGGAGCGAATGCGATCCTCGCTGTCTCGCTCGCAAACGCACGTGCCGCGGCCGCGGCTCTCGAGGTGCCGCTCTATCGTTACATCGGCGGAGCCAACGCCAAAACGCTGCCGGTGCCGATGATGAACATCCTCAACGGTGGAGCACATGCCGATAATAACGTTGATTTCCAAGAGTTTATGGTCATGCCGGTCGGTGCGGAGAGCTTTTCCGACGCATTGCGGACCGGAGCCGAGATATTTCACACGCTAAAAGGCGTTCTCAAATCGCGCGGTTATTCGACTTCAGTTGGCGACGAAGGCGGCTTTGCCCCGAACCTAAAATCCAACGACGAAGCCGTCGAAACCATCCTCGAAGCGATCGACAAAGCAGGGTATAAAGCAGGCGAGAATGTAATGATCGCTCTCGATCCCGCGGCAAGTGAATTTTTCAAAGATGGCAAGTACATATTCAAGAAGAGCGACAGTCGCGAACTTTCGTCCGACGAAATGGCCGATTATTGGGCCGATTGGTGTTCGAAATATCCGATCATCTCGATCGAGGACGGCATGGCCGAAAACGACTGGGACGGCTGGATCAATCTGACAAAGCAGGTCGGTGATAAGGTGCAGCTAGTCGGCGACGATCTGTTTGTGACCAACGTCAAATTCCTGCAAAAGGGAATCGACACCGGAGCCGCAAATTCGATTCTCATCAAAGTAAATCAAATCGGCACGCTGACGGAAACGCTTGATGCAATTGAACTTGCGAAGACAAACAACATGACCGCCGTCATTTCGCACCGCTCGGGCGAGACCGAAGACAGCTTCATCGCCGACCTCGCCGTCGCGACAAACGCCGGCCAGATCAAAACCGGCAGCCTCTGCCGCTCCGACCGCATCGCCAAGTATAATCAGCTCCTTCGCATCGAAGAAGACCTCGGCGATTCGGCAAGATATCCGGGCCGAAAGGCTTTCTACCAAATTAAGTAGGAGTTGAACGCGGATTGAGCGGATTGGGCGGATCAAGACGGATAACAGCAAGATCTTATTGGATAATCCGCTTGATCCGTTCAATCAGCGTTCTATTTTTCTTCGTATTATGGACGTCCGTGAGGCTTTACTTGCCGAGCATTCCAAGTCGCAGACGGCGAAGATCGTAGCGTTTGTGGGTGACGATGTCGAACGGTTCTCCGAGTTGATGAGGCTGTTTGTCGGGCCGAACTATCGGGTTTCGCAGCGTGCGGCTTGGGCCGTTAGCAACTGCATCGAACGGCATCCGAGCCTTGTAAAGCCTTATTACGGGACACTGTTCTCGCAGCTTGGACGCGGCGATGCCCACGTCGCTGTTAAGCGTAACGTGGTTCGGTTGCTGCAATTTGTTGAAATACCGAAGCGATACAAGGGCCGGGTGTTTGATGCTTGCTACAACTTGTTCGCCGATGTATCCGAGCCGATCGCGGTACGTTGTTTCTCGATGACGGTTGCGGTAAGTATCGCGAAAGATTCTCCCGAGCTAATGTCTGAGTTGAAAGCAGTTGCGGCGGAACATCCGGGGACGATGTCCGCAGGTTTCCGCAGTCGAGTTCGACGCCATTTTGGACTATGATCATCAAGAGCGACAAATTCGAGATCGACGACGATAAAGAGCGCCTTGATGTCGCGGCGATACAGGCGTTCCTTGAAAATGATTCGTATTGGGCAAAGACGCGGACGCGGGAGCAGACCGAGACAGCGATAGAGAATTCGATCTGTTTCGGTCTTTATAACGGTGAGCGGCAGATCGGGTTTGCCCGTGTTGTCAGCGACCGGGCGACATTTGCGTATGTTGGTGATGTGTATGTGATCGACGAATTTCGCGGTCAGGGTCTGAGCAAATGGCTGATGGAGACGGTCATCTCGCATCCGGAACTCCAGGGCCTGCGGCGTTGGGTACTGGCAACGCGCGATGCTCACGGGCTTTACGAAAAATACGGATTTCACGAACTAGTCCATCCCGACCGCTGGATGGAACGGCCTGCCCCGAACGCCTACTAATAAATAGCTTGCCTAACGCCTGCCGGTTTCCGCTATAATTGAAGACTGGGTCTGTTTTTGGCTTTCCGATTTAGTTTCGATCTTGATGTCATCTCCACTCAACAAACCGATCGCTCTTATCATACTCGACGGCTGGGGCTATTCTCCACGGGCCGAGGGCAACGCGATCGCGCTTGCACACACGCCGAATTATGACGCGATCTGCCGTGAGTTTCCGTCAACGACGCTCGTAGCGGCAGGAACTCCTGTCGGCCAGTCGCCGGACGCAAACGGCAATGCTGAGGTCGGGCATCTCAATATTGGTGCCGGACGAGCCGCTCAATCAGAGGTTTTTCGCATCGAAAGTGCGATCAGGTCGGGCGAATTTGCTGCGAATAAAATATTGCGCGAGGCCTTTGCAAAGGCTCGTGAAAACAACAAACCTGTTCACGTCATTGGCCTTTTGAGCGACGGCGGGGTGCATTCTTCGACCGACAGTCTATTCGCTCTCGTTCGAATGGCGAAAAAGGAAGGGCTCAATGACGTCTTTATCCACGCCATCCTCGACGGTGTCGATGTGCCTACACGAACGGCCGATATTTATGTCGAAGCGCTTGAGATCAAACTTGCTGATATCGGCGTCGGGCAGATTGCGACGATGTGCGGGCGTTATTTCGCAATGGACGGCCTCGGTAATTGGGAACGGACGGCGCGGGCATACACAATGCTAGTCCACGCCGAGGGCGAGCGAACGACCGACGCGATGAACGCCATTCGCAATTCGTTCCTGCGGGGCATCGCCGACGAATTCGTTGCTCCGGTCATCGTCGAACGTTCACCGGGCGTGCCTGTGGCAACGATCAAAACCGGCGACACCGTGATCTTTTTCAATCATCGACCCGAGGCGATACGCCAGCTCGTACGCTCGATCTCGGTGCCCGACGCCGCAGGCCTAGCGAAGCCCGTTGTTGACACTATCTGCCTCACCGAATACGACCGGACGTTCAATTTGCCCGTGGTTTTCCGCGCAGACACAAACGAAAATGTTCTCAGCGAAGTGCTGGCCGAACACGGCATCGCGAATCTAAAGATCACGCAGTCCGAACGTTTTCCGCACCTTACATATTTTTTCAACGGCGGCGACGACATCCAGCAACCGAACGAGCAGCACATCCTCGTGCCG